>JALSQA010000461.1 GCA_026985685.1 Campylobacterales bacterium
AATATAAATCAAAAAATGTGTATTGTTTTTGATGCAGAAAGATTACTTTATGATGCAAATGTAAGTGACAGTGGCTCTAAAACTACTATTTATGATGTATCTTCTTTCGATGTAATGCCTTCAAGTATATTGGAAATCAATAGCAATAAACTTGTATTGATTGCTGAAGATAGTCAAATTGTTATTCAAAAATTAAAAGAATTTTTTACAAAATTGAAACTTAATTTTGAACTATATGAAAATGGTGAAGATTTAATCAATCGTGTCATGAGCTTAGACCCACAAGAGATAGGGCTTGTAATAACTGATATCGAAATGCCTATACGAAATGGTTATCAAGTTATCAAATATATAAAACAAGAGAGTATTTATGGAAATGTTCCTGTATTGTCACTTACAAGTATGACAAACCAGGGAGTCCGTGATAAAGTAACCCAATTAGGTGCACTTGATTTGATTAATAAATCAGATTTAGATGTGTTACACGGATATATAAAAGAGATATTAGAAGGAGAATTATCATGAATATAAAGAAACAGAGTTTGGTTTTAGGTCTATTTATACTACTCTCTTTTATGAGTTTACAATTATATATAGGTAGTAAAAAAGGGCGAGTGAATTATAGTACAGAAAAAATAGTTTCATTTTTAAAAGAAAAAGAAACACTAAACAAAAAGAAGATGATGTTCTCTGATGATCTTTATATCAAAAAACAAAAAGAACTTGATCAAAAGATTAAAAAATATACATTAAATATAGAAAAAGAAACAGAAGATAAAACACCTATATTTATTATATTGTTTGTTAATATTCTGATAAATTTAGCACTTTATCTCTTTTCAAATCGTATAGTTTATAACTTAAATAAAATGAAAAAAGGGCTTAACTCTTTTTTTGGATATTTGCAAAGAAAAGATACCAATCTTGAAAAGATATCTGTTAAAGGTAATGATGAGTTTTATGATATTGCAGAAGAAATCAATACCAACATCAAAAAAATAGAACAAAATTTACAACATGATCAAGCTACAGTCCAGGAAGTGGCATTGATAGCAGATAGTGCAAGTAGTGGTGATTTTTCCCAAAGAATAGAATTAAATGCACATAACCCAGAGATAAATGAATTAAAACGTACTTTAAATATATTGTTTGATCATATGCAAAATAATTTAAAAAAAGTTGTTGACGTATTAAATAAATATGAACAAAAAGATTTTGATGCAAAAATATCTATATCTGCAAATGGAGAACTTAAAGAGTTGATCTTTGGTGTGAATAATTTGGGTCAGGAATTAAAAAAGTCAAATGACAAAATTGAAAACACTTTAAAATCAAAGAGTCTATTGTTGAATAATTCTGCAAATCAACTACAAGGGAGCATGAAAAGGTTATTTGAGTTTATGAATTTAGAGAAAAGTAATTCTTCTAAAGTTTCTGCTCAAATGCAAGATATCAATGAAAAGATTCAAGGTACTGTAAGTAAAGCAAAAACTATGAGTGAATATGCACAAGAGACGACTACCATGGCACAAAGTGGAGCACAACTTGCACAAAAGACATTTATTTCAATGGAAGAGATTAATGCTTCAACACAAGAGATTAATGAAGCTATAAGTGCAATTGATGCAATTGCATTTCAAACAAATATATTATCTTTGAATGCAGCAGTAGAAGCAGCAACCGCAGGTGAAGCAGGTAAAGGGTTTGCTGTAGTTGCACAAGAGGTGAGAAATCTTGCTTCAAAAAGTGCAGAAGCTGCACAAAGTATCAAAGAATTAGTTGAAAATACGCAACTAAAGACGACAGAAGGTATGGCTATATCGGAAGATATGAAGAAAAATTTTGTTGATGTTAATAATAAAATAGATGAAACTTATCATCTGATTAAAAGTGTTGCACAAGAAGCAAGTCAAGAAGAAGAGATGGTAGAAGAGATAAATAAACTTATGCAAGAGATAAAAGTTTTGTCTGAGCAAAATAGTGATGTTTCCAAAACCACTGGAAATATATCCCAGGAAATTCTTGGTATAGCTCGTGATTTGCAATCTGAAGTAGAAAATTCTAAACAAAAAGTAAAGGTGTAAATCATGTCACAAGAGATTAGAGATTTTTTTATGGAAGAAGCAGAAGAGTTGTTTGATGGCTTAAACTCTATATTGCTAAAAAATGAAGAAGCAGGAGATATATCAAGTGAAGAACTTGATTCACTATTTCGTAATGTACATACTCTCAAAGGTGGTGCTGGTTCTGTTGAGATGATGCGTTTTTCAGCATATACTCACCATCTTGAAACATTTATGGATTTGATTCGTGCAGGGAAAGTAGAACTCAATGGACAAGTAATAGAGTTCTTGATAGATAGTGTAGGTACAATGCAGGATATTTTGCAAGAAGAGTACGAAGACGAACTTGATGAATCTGAATATAGTCAAAAATTAAAACAGTTAGTTTCTGATATTGAGATGATTAAAAATGGTGAAGTACCATCAGATCATACAGAGATGGAAGTCAAAGCCAAAGAGAAAAAAAGAGAAAAAAAAGATATCTTTAGTGCTAATGCTGCTGAAATGATAGATCTTTTTGAAGAATTAGAAAATCAAATTGAAGCAGTTGCAAATGGTGATATAGAGCCAAAAGAAGCAGTTGCTGGGATTTTTAGAACAATACATACTATCAAAGGTTCATCACAATTTTTAAATTTAAAATATTTTCCAACATATATGCATGAGATAGAATCACTGCTAGATAGTGCACGAAATGGAGATATTCCCTATACTGTAGCTTTTAATAACTTCATGTTAGGAGTTATAGATCATTCTCAAGTATTGATTGATGAAGAGTTAAATAGTAGTGTAAATCATGAAGAATTTGAACAAAAACATGAAGCCCTGAAAGAAGAGATAGCAGAATTACTCTTTGTTTTAGAAGATGAAAAAACAGAGCAAAAAAAAGATGAGCCATTGGCATTTGAACTTTTTGATGAAGAAGTAAGTGAACAAAAAAGCCAAAAACCATTAGCCTTTGAATTGTTTGACGAAGAAGTAGAAAAAAAGCAAGAAGCTGCACCTTTTGAGCTTTTTGATGAAAAAGATACAACACCTAAAAAAGAAGATAAAAAAGTTATTCAAGAAAAAACAGTATCTAAAGAGAGTTCAAAAATAGTTAAAAAAGAGTCAAAAACAAAAAAATCTCTCTCTTTAAATAAAGCTGCATCTTCTACATCAATACGTGTTAATCTTGAAAAGATAGATCAACTCATGAATAGAGTTGGAGATTTAGTTATAACTAAAAGTATGTTGTTCCAGTTTGCAGAGTCGATTAATGACGATCAGATATATAAAAAGATTTATGAGCGTCTTTCTGATCTTGACAGAGATATTCGTGAGTTGCAAGAGTCTGTTATGTCTGTAAGAATGGTACCTATGGAAAGTGTTTATTCAAGATTACCTAAAATGGTTAGGGATCTTGCTAAAAAACTTGATAAAAAAATCAAATTTGAACACCTTGGAGATAATGTTGAGATAGATAAAATGATGGTTGAAGGGTTGATGGATCCTTTGACACATATTATCCGTAATTCACTCGATCATGGTGTTGAAAAACCAGAGATAAGGCTCAACAAAGGAAAAAATGAAACTGGAAAACTAATCATTTCTGCGGCACAAGAGAGTGGTAATATTATTATCTCGATCATTGATGATGGTGCTGGAATAAATGTAGAAAAAGTAGTCCAAAAAGCTCTTGAAAATGGTGTAATAAGTGAAGAAGACCTTCCAAGAATGAGTGAACAAGATAAATTGATGCTTGTCTTTAATCCAGGGCTCTCTACGGCTGAAGCAGTGACAGATGTGTCTGGACGTGGTGTTGGTATGGATGTTGTTATGAATAATATCGCTTCACTTGGTGGACATATTAAAGTCTTTAGCAAGAAGGATAAAGGAACGGAATTTCAAATTATTTTACCTTTGACGTTGGCTATTCTGGATGGATTAAATGTGCTTATTGGTGATAAAAAATTTATTTTACCACTTAATGCTATTGTTGAGTCATTGCAGCCTAAAAAACATATGATCAAACATGTTGGTGAGAGTAAAAAAGAAATTTTAATGCTTAGACGTGAGTTTATACCGATTATACGATTGTATGATTTTTTTAATATTGATCCACTTTATAGGGATCTTGAAGAAGGTATGCTCTTAATCGTAAAAACAGCTAGTAGTAAAGTTGCACTTTTTGTAGATGATTTTTTAAATCAAGAACAAATTGTTGTAAAGTCACTGGAAAAAAATTATAAAAAGATACAAGGTATTGGTGCAGCAACTATTCGTGGAGATGGAAGTATAGGGTTAATTCTTGATGTAACTAGTATCGTTGAAATGCAAAAGAAAGGGGTTTAAGATGGAATATATTGTCTTTAAACTAATGAAAGAAAATTATACAATTCCACTAGATAAAATCAAAGAAATTTTAGTCTACTCACAGGTTATTATTACTGAATTATTTGCGGAAGAGCCTTGGATAAGAGGCATGATTAATTTACGTGGAGAAGTGATTCCTATTGTTGATTTGAGGATACGTTTTGATATAAAAAATATAGAATTTTCTGATAATACAGTTATTGTTGTTATCAAAACAGATGAAGATAAACTTGTTGGAATTATTGTCGATAATATAGATTCAATCATAGAACTAAATACACAAACTATAGTCCCCGCACCTGAAATGGGTGTAAGTATAGATCCCTCGTACATAGAAGGGTTGATTAAAATGAATAATGAACAAATGGCAATATTGTTAAATATAGACATGGTTCTAAAAATAGAAGAATTGGTATAGGAGAAGGAAAAATGAAAGTATTAATCGTAGATGACAGCAGTACTATGAGAAGAGTATTAAAAATGGGTGTAACAAAAGCATTGGCAGGACAAGATCCAGTAATATTTGAAGCAGAAAATGGTCAGGAGGGCTTGGATGTTTTAAGAAAAAATACCGATATTGATTATGTGTTTCTGGATGTAAACATGCCAGTGATGAAAGGTGATGAAATGTTACGCATCATGCGTCAAGAAAGTGCTATCAAACATATAAAAGTTATCATGCAAACTACAGAAGGAGTACGCTCTAAAGTTGCAGAATTGACAAAAATGGGAATATCTGGTTATTTGTTAAAACCATATACTCAAGAGATTATTTTACAATTAATGACAAAATTAATGGAACGCGAATCTGTGACTGCATAGATGAAAAATAATCAATCTGGCTTAATTTTACTTGTTGATGATTTGCGAACAAATCGAATGGTCATGAAAGAAGCCCTTGAAAATGAGGACTATTTTTTTATTGAAGCATCAAATGGTAAAGAGGCAATAGAATTAGCCATAGAACATCTACCTGATATTATTATTATGGATGGGATTATGCCCATTATGGATGGTTTTGAAGCGGTGAGTATGCTTAGAAAATTAGAAGCATTTCAACGTACACCTATTATTATGATTTCCTCTTTAGCTGAAGATGAAATGAAAATAAAAGCAATTGAAGTAGGTGTCAATGATTTTATTTCAAAGCCTTTTCAAAAGATGGAACTAGTTTTAAGATGCCGCTCTTACATAGAAATGGCACATATAAACAGTCAATATATTATTGCAACAAAAGATCCTCATACAAATATGCCAAATAAAGTAGCATTGCAAAAGGTACTCTCAAGTAAAGAAGAAAACACTCTTGTTGTAATGAGAATTGATAATTTTCACTCTGTAGATACTTTTTATGGTGAAGAATACGCAAAATTGCTAGAAAAGAAGTTTATTGGTTATCTTGTATCTTATTTTTATAGTCTTGATTTGACTGTTTCGTGTTATCATACGGGTGCTGGTGAATTTAGTATAAAATTTGATAACTATGAACGAGATATCGGTCATATTGAGGTTGAACAATTTTGTAAAATGCTTCATGAACATATCAAAGTATATGAGATAGAATTAGATAAAATTGCTTATGATGTTAGTGCAACACTATGTTTTGCTAAAGGAAGTGGACATCTATTGGAAGATGCTATTTTTGCACTAGATTGGGCAATGCAACATAATAAATCTTATGTCGTAATGCATGAAATTTTAGCTTCTCTCAAAGAAGAGACACAAGAAAATATTGCAAGAGTACATATGGTGAAAAAAGCAATCGAAGAAGATCGAATTGTGCCATATTTTCAACCAATATTTGACAATAAATTACATGAAATTACTAAATATGAGACATTAGTAAGACTAATTAAAGAAGATGGAAAAGTTCTTTCTCCTTTTTTCTTTCTTGATGCGGCAAAAAATGGAAACTATTATCTTCAAATTACACTTATTATGCTTGAAAAAGTATTTGCTATTTTTCAATATGTTGAAGCAGAAGTAACTGTTAATCTTTCTTTTTTGGATATTGTTAATGAACCAATCAATGATAAAATCATTCAACTGTTACAAGATAATCCAGATGTAGGTAAAAGAATTACATTTGAATTGCTAGAAGATGAAGAGATTGAAGATGATAGTGTTGTAGATCAATTTATAGAAAAAGTACGTCAGTATGGTGTTAAAATAGCGATTGATGAT
>JALSQA010000462.1 GCA_026985685.1 Campylobacterales bacterium
AAAAGAGTTATTGGTAAAATTAGGAGATTCGTTTGGGTATGAAAGTACACCACATGAAAATCTATTTGAGGGTATAGTAGATAGAGTAACAAACTGGTTTAAAAAGGAGAAGTAATGGAGTAATTTTTACTCCATGTAAGTGTTTACAAAATATTATTTCCAAAGATTTTGACTAAAAATACCTAGGATTATAATTTTATTATTTTTTGTATCGATCTCAAATGGTACAGTGTATCCCTTATAAATCAATTCCCTTATGTTGTTATCTTTAAGAGTAGGGCGTTTTCTATAGATATATGGATTATCTGAGATTTTATTTATTTTTGAAATAAGCACATCAAAAAATTCTAAAGCTCTACTCACACTATCAAGTGCAATATAATCTACAATAACTTCTAATTCAGCTTTAAATCTATCAGATTTCTCAACTATCAAAGTTGTGATACCAACTTTTCTCTTATAGAATCAAGACCATTCATAAAAGGTGTTGTTTTCATTTTGCCACTTCTGTATTCTAGGACTCTTTTGGTTATCTCATCATCTAAAGAGTTCTTCACCTCTACAGCACCTTCTGGCAAAGAAGCTATAAAATTTTCAAGTTTAGATATATATTTCTCATCTATATTTAATATCATAGTCATTTGAGTCTCCTTTTTTGGGCTTATTGTGGAAGTATAGCATATATAAAATATATTATTATGCAATTATTTTTCATAATACCTTATGTAAAGTATCATGAATGCCAAATATTCTGGACTAATACAATAACTTTATTGTTTTTTGATATAATCTTTTTCTAAAAAAATTCTTACTATATGAATAGAAATATGTTTTAAAAGAGTTTTTATAGGTGTCTATGAAAATTCTGGGAAATGAGTAAATTAGATTATGTTTTAAAATAGGATGATAAGACAAAAAAGTTAAAAAAGCACCTAAGATAGGATTGTTTAAGCGACTTGATAAAATATAAAAAAGGAGAAGTAATGGAGTGCGAATTTCCAACAGTAAATGCAAATCCAGATGAGTTTAGAGAAATCTTTGAAAGTGTAAAAACTATTGCAATACCTGGTCTTTCACCAAATGAAGAGAAAGATAGCCACAAAGTAGCAAAATATTTACAACAGCAAGGTTATAAGATAATCCCTATTTATCCAAAAGAGGAGACTATCTTAGGTGAAAAAGTTTATCGTTCCCTTTTGGATGTTCCTGAAAAAATAGATATGGTGGATATGTTTAGAAAACCAGCAGTTGCAGATGCGATTGTCGAAGCGATAGCAAAAAGAGATGATGTGAAGGTGTTATGGTTACAAAAAGGTATTGTAAATAATAACGCCGCTAAAAAAGCACAGGAGATGGGTATCACTGTTGTACAAAACCGTTGTACTATGGTAGAGCATAGAGGATTGTTTCAATAGATGATACCTCTTTCACAAATCAAAGAAGCTTATGAAAATATCAAAGATGTAGTCGTAAAAACACCTTTTACTTATGCACCTCTTTTAAGTAGTAAATGTGGTACTAATGTTTACTTAAAAAAAGAGAATTTACAGCTTACCGGTGCCTATAAACTCAGAGGTGCTTATAATAAAATAGCCTCACTAGCAGATGAAGAGAGGAAACGTGGTGTTATAGCTGCTAGTGCAGGAAATCATGCACAAGGTGTGGCTTACAGTGCTAAAATGTTTGGCATACCAGCTACTATCATCATGCCAGAAGCAACACCGCTTTTAAAGGTACAAAGTACAAAAGCATTAGGAGCCCAAGTCATACTTAAAGGTGAAAACTATGATGAAGCTTATGCGTTTGCAACTACATATGCCAAAGAACATAATCTGACTTTTATTCATCCTTTTGCCGATGAAAAAGTTATGGCGGGTCAGGGTAGTGTTGCTTATGAAATGTTAGAAGAGATTGATGATATAGATATTTTAGTTGTGCCTATTGGTGGTGGAGGGTTGATTAGTGGTATTGGTTCATATGCCAAACAGATCAATCCAAATATCAAAGTCATAGGTGTTGTTGCAAGTGGTGCTCCTGCTATGAAACACTCATTTGAAGCAAAAAAAGCACTTGATTCTACTTCTGTGCGTACTATCGCTGATGGTATTGCTGTACGTGATGTAACACCTAAAAATCTTGAAATAATTCTTGAAGTGGTAGATGATATTGTCAGTGTAGATGATGAAGAGATTGCAAGTGCTATTTTGTATCTTCTTGAGAAGCAAAAGTTGGTAGTAGAAGGTGGTGGTGCAGTTGGTGTAGCTGCTATAATGCACCATAAAATTCACTATACATCTGAAAGTAAGATCGCTACAGTATTGAGTGGTGGAAATATAGATGTCCAAATGCTTTCACTAATCATCGAAAAAGGTTTGATCAAAGCACATAGAAAGATGAAGCTTATCGTAACATTGATCGATAAACCTGGTGCGTTAAGAGGATTGAGTGATATTTTGGCAGATGCTGGAGCAAATATCATACAAATTGATTATGATCGTACCTCTACAAGTCTTTCATACGGTGATGCAAATGTAACACTTGCACTTGAGACCAAAGGGAGCGAACATCAAGAATTGGTAAGAGAGAGCCTAAAAAAGCACAATTATCGATTTATCGAAGAGATGAGAGGTTAGTCAGAAATCTTCTCTTTGTACGGAATATGTGAAAAAAGCCCATTTGAGATTATCATACAAGCTTTGGTAATCTCATAAATTTGATGTTCATTAAGTGGCCAGGTATTTAAATAATAGGTGTTATTTTTTTCATAAATTATATTGTACTCTTTTAGCAAGGTAGCTGCAAATTTCTCTACTATAATATCATATTGACTTAATTCATGTTTAAAATCAAAGATATACAAAAGTCTGCTGATTTGCTCTTTAGTACCTTTACCATCATTTTTAACTAAATACAAAATCATACCAGGTACAAATGTATCATTTTTACGTATACGGTTATGAATAAAATTACTAAGATGTTGGTAATGCATCTGAAACCTTTTTATTTACAGGATACACTTTTTTATCATATTTAGCAACAAAAGTCATAAAAATATGACAAAAAAAGTATCTTTGTTAAATGTAGTAACAGTTAACTTATCCTAATAAAACTTGTAAAAGTGAACTAATAGGAGCAAATATGATATTTGCCAATGGTGTAGCTATGATGATGATTAAAATAATCATACCATATTGACCGATAGATTGGTATTTGTCTGCAAATGTATGATAGCCCATTTTTTTAGCTTGATAAACAACTACATTAGAACCATCCAATGGTGGAATAGGAAGGAGATTGAAAATACCTAGTACGACATTATATATCACAGTGTAGGTTAATAATGAGTGTAAAAAGAGTGTACTCAAACTTGTAACACTTGGTATAAAATTCAATAAAATTGTAGCACTTATAGCAAGTAAAAAGTTAAAACTAACACCAGCTAAACTAACAGCAATAGCTCCGTTATATCCTCCGTTTTTTATAACAGTTGGAATATGGATAGGTACAGGTTTTGCCCAGCCAAATAAAAACCCAGCATGAGAAAAGTATAAAAGAGCTGGTACTATAATCGTTCCTACTAAATCAATATGAACTAATGGATTTATACTTAGTCTACCTTGATTTTTTGCAGTAGTATCACCATAACGATAAGCGACATAGCCATGCATGATTTCATGTCCGATAATCGCAATCGCCAAGGCAATGATGATGGCACAAATTTGGATAAGTTCTACTGTGCTCATCAATCCAAACTTACATTTTTATTGATATATTTTGGATCATTTTGAAGTGTATAGACTGATTTACCAATTCTATCCCATCTGATTTTATAATCTTTATCCCATGAAAAGTAGACAAACCAAGGAGTACCTTCTATGAGGCTATATGGAACAGGTCCCCAAAATCTACTATCATTTGAATGATCACGATTATCACCCATCATGAAGAAGTAATCTTTATCAAGTTTGATAGGAGGAAAGTTAAAAATTTGTTCAGGATAGAGTCCATCATTTTTGATATTTGGGTCGTTTTGTATACCTTTGTACTGGTGACGGTATGGATTTTTGACCCATAGCTCTCCATCCATATCGATTATAGTTTCTTTTGGATAATGCTTTTTGATATACTCATTACCTTCATGAGGACGAAGATAGAGTATTTTATCTTTTACGGTCAAAATATCTCCGCCAACTGCGATACAGCGTTTGACAAAGTGTGTGTGGTGATTTAGAGGGTAGCGAAACACAACTATATCACCTCTTTGTGGGCGTTTACCTTCTATAAGATGTCCATTGTGGTTAAAATCAGGAAGAACAGGAATCTCTATCCATGGAATATGTGGTGTTGGGATACCATAAGCAAATTTTTTAACAAAAAGATGATCTCCAATCAAAAGTGTACGTTTCATAGATCCACTAGGAATCACAAATGCCTGTGCAACAAAAAAGATGATCAATAGAACAATTATAATAGTACCAGTCCAGCTATTTGCGAAATTTTTAAATTTTTGAATCATCTATCTTTTCCTTGCAGCTGTAATGGTGTTGGCTAAAAGCATAGCGATTGTCATAGGACCGACACCTCCAGGAACTGGGGTGATGTAAGAGCATTTTGGGGCAACATTTTCAAAGTCTACATCGCCTGTAAGTTTACCTTCTTGTGTTTTATTGATACCGATATCGATGACTATTGCACCTTCTTTTACCATATCTTCTGTGATAAGGTTTATTTTACCAACACCTACTATCAACAAATCAGCACGTTTGGTATGTGACTTTAAGTCTTTTGTATGAATATGACAGATATCTACTGTAGCAAATTTATTTAAAAGTAGGTTCATCATAGGTTTTCCTACTATATTGCTTGCTCCTACTATACAAGTATCTAAACCTTTTGGATCAATATCATACTCCTCTAATAGACGCATAACACCTATGGGAGTACAAGGTGCAAAACAATCTAAACCAAGAACAAGATTTCCTACATTAAAAGGATGAAAACCATCAACATCTTTTTGAGGAGATACTGTTTGCAAAACTTTTTGTGTATCGATATGTGGTGGAAGTGGAAGTTGTATGAGAATACCATCTATATTTTGATTTTTATTCATCATCTCTATCGTTTCTATGATTTTATCTTGTGAAATATCACTAGGCATTTTGTGTGCGATTGAGTATATACCAGTCTCTTCACATGCTTTTTCTTTCATATTTACATAAGTGTGGCTTGCAGGATCGTCGCCGATTAAAACAACAGCAAGACCAGGAGTAACTCCTTGTTTTTTAAGTGAAGCTACATCATCTTTTGCCTTTTGCCTGATTTTGGCAGCAAGGGTTTTTCCATCAAGTATTTGCATCAAATGCCTTTATAGTTTTTGTGATATTATAGCATTTTTAATTAAAGGAAGGCTCTTGATGCGTATGTGGATATATGTTGCAATTTTGTCATGGATTTTTGTTTCTTCATTGATGGCAGATGAAAGTTTTCTCTCCAATGATGAATATGCAAAAATGCTCTACAAAAACCCCAGAGGAATAGGGTGTGATAGATGTCATGGGAGCAATGGTGAAGGGAAAGTAATAGCTTCATACCTTCAAAATGGCAAAAAAGTTTATATCAAAGCACCAGCTATAGATCATCTTTCTATGGATGTATTTAAAAAAGCTTTAAGTAGAAGTTCAAGGCTCATGCCTGAATATTTTCTAACAGATTCAGAAAAAGCTTATCTCTATTTTTACTTAACAAAAAACAATTTATCTAAAAAGGCAAAAAAATGACAATAACAAACTCAAAAAAAGCATTTGAATCAGCAAAAAGTGTAATCCCAGGAGGTGTAGATTCTCCTGTACGTGCATTTAAAAGTGTAGGGGGAACACCTATATTTATAGAAAAAGGTGAGGGAGCTTATCTTTTTGATATAGATGGAAATCGTTATATCGATTTTGTACAAAGCTGGGGACCTTTGATCTTTGGTCATTGTGATAAAGATATAGAAAATGCAGTGGTAGAATCTGTAAAAGATGGACTTAGCTTTGGTGCTCCGACTTTGGTAGAAACAGCTTTGGCATCAGAGATAACAGAGATGTTTGATAGTATCGATAAAATACGCTTTGTAAGCAGTGGTACAGAAGCAGTGATGAGTGCTATACGACTTGCCAGAGGTTTTACAGGAGAGGATAATATCATCAAATTTGAGGGATGTTATCATGGGCATAGTGATTCACTACTAGTTCAGGCAGGAAGTGGGGCAGTGACATTTGGTACACCTTCATCACCAGGAGTACCAGCTGATTTGACAAAGCATACTTTACTGGCAAAATATAATGATATACATAGTGTT
The DNA here is from genome assembly GCA_026985685.1 of Campylobacterales bacterium. GTDB lineage: Bacteria > Campylobacterota > Campylobacteria > Campylobacterales > QNZT01 > QNZT01. Next base: position 6,341 of record JALSQA010000462.1, read on the forward strand.
CAAGAATGTTTTGAGAGTGCACAGGGAAAAATAGCTTGTATTATTATCGAGCCAATTGCAGGAAACATGGGATTGGTTCCCGCAGATGAAACTTTTTTACAAGAGCTTAGAAGTTTATGTGACAAAAATGGAGCATTGTTGATTTTTGATGAGGTTATGAGTGGTTTTAGGGCATCTTTAAGAGGAGCACAAGGTATTAGTTCAGTAAAGCCTGATATGGTTACACTTGGTAAAGTTATCGGTGGGGGA
>JALSQA010000463.1 GCA_026985685.1 Campylobacterales bacterium
ATCAAACTTGCAGATGATATGGATTCTATTTATGAGCAGGGTTTAAGTGGTAAAGGTGATTTGCAGTTTGAGAGTGCTTATATCGATAGTGATTCATATAAGGCTGAACAAGAGTTAAATGCTTTGTATCTGAAACAACTCTACTCAATCACACACAATTTGGATCTTATGGTTGCACTAAGACTTGAAGATTCTACGCAACAACTCTTTGATGCAAAAACAAAAAAACCTTTTGATCCACTAGATACTACGGATCTCTTTCCTGGTATTGGTATGACATATAGATTTAATGATGACAAGATGCAAATTCGTTTAGCCACGGCAAGAACTATTTCAAGACCAGATTTTAGGGAATTTAGTGTCAACAGATATAAAGATCCAATTACTGAAAATATCGTTTTTGGTAATCCTAAACTAAAAGCTACATATATAAATCATGCAGATATCAAATATGAGTGGTATATGTCATCAGATGAGCTTTTCTCTATGGCAATATTTATGAAAAATTTTGAAAACCCGATAGAAACAGTTGTGCGTAAAAATGATGCACAAGGCAATGAAATGGAACAATCATACGCAAATGCAAAGTCAGCTGATAGTTATGGTCTTGAGTTGGATTTTAGAAAAAGATTTGGATTTTTATCAAAAGAGTGGGGTAAAAACTTACTTTTTGCTACAAATTATGCATGGATTAATTCAAACATAAAAATCGATGCAAATGCTTATCCATACTTTACAAAAAGACTTACTACACATGATCGTGCTATGCAAGGACAGTCACCATATGTTGTCAATGTTCAGTTTGGATATGACAATCCAGACAGTGGTAATAGTGCATTACTACTTTATAATGAGATAGGAGAGAGGATTATCTCTCTTGGAACAGATGGAAATAAAGATATTTATGAACAACCATTCCAAAAGATAGATTTTACAACCAAATGGCGTTTAAATAAGCCAAAGAAAAATAAAAAAGGTATTACTTATTCTATCTTGTTCAAAGCGACAAATTTGTTAGATAAAGAAGTTGAGATTACACAAGGTGATAAAATTACCAAGTCTTTTAAACCAGGTCGTTCATTCGCACTTAAATTTAGTGCCAAATATTAGTCAAGAAGGAGTTTGAGATGATAGGTGGAACATTAAAACCAATTGCAAAAATATTGATTGTCGAAGATGATTCAGAAATTCTCGAACTTGAAAAATATCATTTGGAAAAAGAGGGATATCGTGTTGAGACCTTTTTGTCAACCAAAAATGTTGAATCCTCTCTTGATGGTGTTGATCTTATTGTCATGGATCGTAAATTACCAGGCATAGAAGGAAGTGACTTTATCCGTTATTTGAGAGATAAGGGGATAGATATCCCTGTTATCTTTGTAAGTTCAAAGACAAAAGATGCAGATATAATAGAGGGATTTTTAAATGGTGGAGATGATTATATTAGAAAGCCTTTTAATATAGAAGAATTTTTATATCGTGTAAAAGCGATGTTAAAAAGAGTACAAGGTATCTCTAATGATCGTATCATGTATAAAGATATCATCGTCAATCTTGATGAAAGAAAAGTTTATATCGAAGAAAAAGAAGTTCGTTTGACAAAGTTAGAGTATGATTTGTTACTATTTTTTCTAAAACACAAACAAAAGATATTAGATAGAGAAATCCTTCTTCATGAAGTTTGGAAAGATGATAAAGATGTACAAAAAAGAACTATAAATGTTACGATAAACCGCTTAAGGAAAAAAATAGACCCAACAGGTGAAAAAGTCTATATAGTACCTATTCATGGTATTGGGTATAAACTTTTATAAAACGCAAAGGGGGAAATAAGAACAATTCTTAAAATATTAAATTAAGATAAATATTGTATTATATTATTAAAAATATTTCAAAAGAGATTTTTAATGATATTTGGAACAAACAATTTTTCTCGTTTATTGTTAAACAAAAAAGGGGATGAAGAGTTTCTTCAAGTTCTAGCAAGAATCTTTTTTCTTTCCTTCATCTTGGGAATTGTCTTTGTTTTTGATAAACATTATCTTTATGATAAAACAATACAAAAAGTACTCTTTTTATTTGTATCTTTTATAGTACTACATGCTATATGGGTGATCAAAAAACCTGGTGAATTTTTTATTCGTAGATTTTTTGCTATGGCTTCGGATATTGGTCTTATCAGTTATTTTACTTATCTTGTAGGTATGCCAGCGATTACGCTATTTCCAGTGTTGGTCTGGACTATTACAGCCACAGGCATTCGCTATGGTTTAAAGTATTTCTATACAGCACTTTTTGTGGGACTTGTGTTTTATAGTATGGCATTAGAGTTAAATCCTTTTTGGTCTACACACTATGACATGAGTATATCTTTGATTGCAGGGCTTTTAGTCATGCTTATCACAAATCGTAAAATACTTAAACATTTGTCTTTGCTTAGTGATACTTTTGAACACAAGCTAAAACTACAAATGGGTGCATTGATCAAAGAGTATCATTATGATGTTTTGACTGGTTTAGAAAATAGAGTAGCTTTAGAAAAAGTATTAAAAAAAGAGCCTTTTACAGGCTTGATAGTTGTGGATATCGATGGTTTCAGACATTTAAACGAACTCTATGGTATACATACTGGAAATCAAATCTTAAAAACTTTTGCACATAGTTTGGATAAATTTGCAAAAAAAAGACGGTTTGATCTTTATAGGATATATGGTGATGTTTTTGCTTTACGTGCAAAATTTAATCATATTGATATAGATGTTTTTGAAAGTATTGTAGAAGAGCTTTATGATTATGTAGAAAATCTTTTACCGATTTATAAAAATGTTGATGATTTTATCAAAATTGATATCACCATAGGTATTTCACTTGAAGAAGAAAATGCTTTAAACAAAGCAGAAATGGCACTATCTTTTGCTAAAAAAAATGCAAGAAAATATATGGCATATAGTAAATTACTTGATTCAAGCAAAAGTATTTCTGAACTTTTACAAAGAAAACAAGAGATCAAAAATGCAATCCAGTCAGATAATATAATACCTGTTTTTCAGTCTATCATAAATCGTGAACAAAAAGTTGAAAAATATGAATCCTTAATTCGACTTAGAAAAATAACAGAAGATAAAGAAGAGTTACTTTCACCCTATCTTTTTCTTGATACAGCTGTTAAAACAAAACAGTATGAAAATTTGACACTTATCATGATTGAAAAAAGTTTTAAATTTATGAGCCAAATAAATCAGCCCTTTTCACTAAACCTATCTTTTAATGACATACTCAATGAAAAAGTTATGTCTTGTATAAAAGAAAATATCCAAAAGTATCAAATAGGAAAAAAGCTAACAATAGAGATACTAGAGAGTGAAAATATAGAAGATTATATTGTTATAAAAAAGTTTATCACAGAGTTTAAAAAAATGGGTGTGCAGATTGCTATTGATGATTTTGGAAGTGGTTTTTCAAATTTTACTCATTTATTAGAGTTAGAGCCTGATTTTTTGAAAATTGATGGATCTTTGATCAAAAATATTGATACTGATAAAAAATCATATGCCTTTGTAAAATCTATAGTACAATTAGCCAAAGAACTTGATATACAAACGATTGCAGAGTTTGTAAGCACTAAAGAGATTTTTGATAAAACGTATGAACTAGGAATTGACTTTTTTCAAGGTTACTATTTTAGTAAGCCTGTTGAAATCAAGTATCTTAAAAGTGATTTGCATTGTAATCATTTTGTAATCTAAAAAAGTTAACATGAGATATTTTAAAAGCTAAGGTGTTATCTGATGGGTAAACTGTTCCGAAATTTCTCTTTCCTTTCTGCTACGCTGTCATTCTTTTTGCTAGTGGGCATTTTTATTGTATTGGTAATGTATGCCAAAGATTCTATGCATGAGTTTGGATGGCATTTTATCTTCAACGACGTTTGGGAAGTTGGAGAAGATGATGAAGGTGGTGTATTTGGTGGATTGATTCCTATCGTTGGTACATTGCTAGGCACATTGATTGCAATGGTAGTTGCCACTCCTATTGCAATGGGTATTGCAATTTTCCTTACTGAAGTTGCACCAGATTTTTTGATTAAGCCTGTTTCAATTTCTATTGAACTTTTAGCAGCTATTCCAAGTATCATCTATGGTATGTGGGGGCTTTTTTATTTTGCACCAATAGTGCAGAGTTTTTTTGGCGGTAGCGGTATGGGGCTTTTGACTGCGGGTTTGGTGTTGGCTATTATGATTATTCCTTTTATGTCTGCTATCACAAAAGATGCCATGAATACTACACCTGATGTACTTAAAGAGAGTGCCTATGCGATGGGTGCTACGAAATTTGAGGTTATTAAAGATGTGATCATGCCTTATGCAAAAGGTGGTATTATCGGGTCTATTATTTTAGCTCTTGGTCGTGCCCTTGGTGAGACTATGGCAGTTGCATTTTTGATTGGTTCTGTGATGCAAATTCCAAAGCATATCACTGATCCTACTACTTCCATACCTGTTCTTTTAGCAAACAACTTTGCCGAAGCAGAAGATTTAGAGCTTAGTTCTATGTTCTATCTTGCACTTATTCTTTTTGTGGTGAGTTTTATTATTATCTCAACTGCTAAGTTCTATTTTCTTGGAAGGAAACAAAAATGAATCGCTTACTTTTAAATAAAATTATATTAATCCTTTCGACTCTTTCAGCATTGCTAGGAATGGGATTTTTGTTTTGGATTTTGACTACATTGAGTATTCGGGGACTGACAAGTATGCACTTTAGTATCTTTGTCAAAGATTTGGTTGATGGCGGTATACGAAATCTTTTAGTTGGGCAATTTACCATGGCACTCATAGCTACAGCGATTGGTGTTCCTCTTGGAATGATGGCAGGTATTTGGCTAAGAGAATACTCAAATCAAAACAAACTTGCCTCTGTAATTCGTAATTTGAGTGATGTTATGATGAGTGCACCTTCTATCGTAATAGGTGTCTTTGTTTATGCTCTTTTTGTATCTCCGGTAAATCACTATAGTGGCTGGGCAGGAAGTGTGGCACTGGCGATCATGATGATACCTATCATCATCTCAACTACTGATAATATGCTCTCTCTTGTACCAAAAGAGCTTAGAGAGGCAGGTATCGCACTTGGAGGAAGTAAACATAAGATCATCATGCAGATAGTAATCAAAGCGGCAAAAGTAGGGATTACAACAGGTATTTTACTTGCATTTGCACGTATTATTGGTGAGACTGCACCATTGCTTTTTACCTCTGCAAACAATGCTTACATGACTATGAATATGAATGATCAATTTCCATCACTGACCGTTAGTATATACAATCTTGCCAATTACCCAGACAGCCAGAGTAGAGATCTGGCATGGGCAGCATCATTTATCTTGACAATGATTGTACTTTTTATAAATCTTATCGGTAGATATTTAACTAGAGATAAGGGTTAAATCCAAATTTATATAATCGAGTATTGAATCTAAATCTTTACAATTTATATACAATACTCAACTCATTTCTAAATAATTTAGCAAGTTCTCTATCCTTTTATCAATACCCAGTTCTTTTGCATATAAAAGAAGCTGATCCTTCCCAACTATTTTATATAATTTTACAAGGTCAGTAAATGTAAAATAATTTTGCAGATAGGTTTTAACTAAGATATCTTCTCTGATTTTGCTTCCATTGTTTAAGCTCCAAAAATAATTTGCAAAAAAATCATCATGATAAAATATTATCTCTCTCATTGTAAACTCTTTTTTACAAAGGTTTGTGTGAGCTTTTGTTTGATTAGATTGAGTTTATCTTTTTCATTTGCAAATAGTTCATAATATTGATTTTCTTTTGAAAAATCCAAACTTTCACTTCCATCATCTGTGAATGATTCAACAAACTCAACAAATGTTTTATTATAATAGATAGAACAGAATCTTTCAATACTTTTTATATCTAAAATATCTTTTTCAAGCAATACAAAAATATCAAATAAATCTCTTATTTTATCTCTTTTAAATAGAGCAACCAGTTTTAAATTAGCTATAGCAGTAATAGGTAAAATATATATATTTTCAAAAATCTTTATAGAGTTTGATTTGTATTTTTTTAGTATTTCTTCTATGATTTCATCATTTGGATAAAAAAACTCTACTTTTATCCCATCAAAATTGAAACACATTTTAAAATTTTGAATATCTTCTCCTGTATTTATCCTAAAAGTAGATGCATTTGTGTCAGGGATAAACTTAGCATCATATTTGATTGACAATGACTTTAATTTGTTTGTATTTAATTTTTTTGTACTTGTAAAATCAATATCATAAGAGATTCTATGATTTAAATAGTAAGATAAAGCGGTACCCCCTGTAAAGTAAAAATCTTTAAAGAATTCATCTTGAGAAAATTTTAAAAATAACTCTTTTATATTTTGAAGCATTTAATTATCCATATAAATTTGTAAAAAATATTATTGTAACATCTAAAGGGTATTT
>JALSQA010000464.1 GCA_026985685.1 Campylobacterales bacterium
TCAAAAACTAAAAAATCAAAACATGCAAATAATTTTTCTATAATATCTTGGAAAAGAATTAAACACTATATAGATTATTTTTTGTTTTTTATAGCAGGATTTTTTACATATACTCTCTATCATATATTTATAAAATCCAACAAAAAGAAAAAATCGTTTATAGAAAAAATAAAATATGCAAACAAACCAAAAGAACTACTAAAAATTTTACTCTCTTATGATAATAAACTTTTTAATGAAGAGATTTTAATACTAGAACAAGTAATTTACACTAAAAAAAGTTTTTCACTTTCAAAAATCAAAAAAAGCATACTTGAAAAATATATCATTTCTTCTAAGCAATTTGAACTATAAAATTTAAATTATTACTTTTATATAAGTGCGTAAAATAAAAACAAATTTTAAAAATTTTACACATTTTGATAAGAATATAAGTTTCGTTTATACTCTTGTGAGATATAATAATCAGGTTATATTAAATTTTATTATCTTATAGATAATTTTTATAAGGAGGACTTATGAAGTTAGGCTTTTTAGTAGACCTCGATCTTTGCATGGGATGTAAAGGTTGTGAGGTAGCTTGTAAAGTTGAGAATGAAGTGCCTGTTGGGTCATGGCGACTTCGTGTTAAGTATGTGGATCAGGGAACATTTCCCGATACTTCCAGAACATTTACACCGCTTAGATGTAATCATTGCGAATCAGCACCTTGTGAGAGGATCTGTCCTGTAAGTGCGTTACACTATCTTGAAAATGGTATTGTTAATATCGATAGTTCCAGATGTATCGGTTGTGCTGGATGTATTATGGCTTGCCCATATGGTGCAATTTATATGGATCCAGAAACAAATACAGCTGATAAATGTACCTACTGTGCACATAGAATTGAAGGTGGTTTGATGCCAGCTTGTGTTGTAGCGTGTCCTGTAGAGGCAAACATTTTTGGTGATATAGAAGATCCTATGAGTAATATCAGTCGTTATATCAGTAAAGATAAGCGTGTTCAAGTAAGAAAACCTGAGAAAAACACTAAACCTAAACATTTTTATGTTGGTGGTGGTCAAGCACAACTTAATCCACTTGCTGCAAAACGTGAAGATGGTTATACGCTTTTTAGCAATATTACACACCTTAAACACATAGGAGGACACCACTAATGCATACAGAAACAATTAATCATGCAATCGTTACATTAGATGTTGCACTACCTGGTATTGTTTGGGGATGGATGATTACACTCAATCTCTGGGCAAAAAGTATTGCAACTGGTACTGTTTTAGTTGGAGGATTTTTACTAGCTAGATATAGTGAAGATAATCTTAAAGGATTAAAAAATATTTTACCTGTAGTTGCATTTATATTTTTAAATATCTTTTTACTCTTTACGCTACTTGATTTGCATCAACCATTTAGAATGATCAATATCTTTTTACATCCACATTTTACTTCTGCTATTACAGTAGGTGCCTGGATGGCTACTGTTTTAACAGGTATTATTGCGTTCATGTCATTTTTGGTTATCATCAAAAAAGAGACTGACGGAATTTACAATACACTTTTAAAAGCAGCTATTGTACTTGCTATTCCTGTAACACTTTATACTGCTGCTATCATGGGTGAAGCTAGTGCTAGAGAATTATGGCAAACACCAGCAGAATTGATACAAATGGCTTTAGCTGCATTTGTAGCAGGTTCAGCAACTTTAGCTTTTTTTAGCGGTTCATGGACAAAAGATGCAAAACGTGATTTAGCAATTATCCTTGCTGTTAGTGCATTTTTATCATTTATCATGTATATGGGTGAATATTATCTTTCATTTAAATCAGAAGAAGCAGAAGCTACATTAGCTTACGTTCAAACAGGTGGAGCATATCACACACTCTTTTGGCTTGGTCAAGTAATTGGCTATATTTTACCATTTTTTATCGCTATTGGTGCAATTAGAAATGGAAATGGTGCAATGTTAAAGCTTGCAGCAATTTTAGCACTTATTGGTCTATTTATTGCAAAACATGTATGGCTAATCATTCCACAATTATTATCGTTAAGTTAAGGAGGAACATAGAAAATGTTTTTAGAAAGTAGAAGAAAATTTTTAAAAGGTACTGCATATGGTGTAGCAGGTGCTTCTGTCGCAGCAGGTGTGTTTTCCTCTGTTGTAGCAGAAGAGACAAAAGAAACTTCAAAGTTTACAGCTACTCCAGATTCACTACATTTTTACCCTTCAGTAGACGAATGGGATAGCTACAAAGAACTTGATGGTGATGACTGGAAAAGAGGTGGAGTAGGCAGAAATGGTGTTGAATCAGAAAAAAACCCAGATGGAATCAAAGTAAATGATTTCACTATTGTCCCAACTGCCTGTTCAAACTGTGAAGCTGGTTGTGGTCTGACTGCCTGGGTAGATAAAAAGACACTAACAGTTAGAAAATATATGGGTAATCCACTTCATACAGGAAGCCGTGGTAGAAACTGTGCTAAAGGGTATGGTACTATGAGTCAAATGTATGATCCAGATCGTATTCCTTTCCCTATCAAAAGAGCACCAGGTTCTAAAAGAGGTGACGGTAAATGGATAAGAATCACTTGGGATCAAGCACTTAAAGAGATCGGTCAAAAAATGCATGATACTTTAAAAGTAGGTGATGAACTCTCTAAAAAATATATCATGTATCATGTAGGTCGTCCAAATGAAAATGGATTTACAGGTCGTGTCCCTGCAATGCTTGGTGTTGATGGTTCAGATTCGCATACCAATATCTGTTCAGCAGGAGCAAGAGAAGGTTCAATCCAATGGGCAAATGATGATAGAAACTCACCAGATTGGGCAAATGCAAAATTGATTTTCCTTCAATCATCTCATGCAGCAGATGCAGGACACTACTTCCAACAATCTGCAGGTTTAATCGCTGATGCAAGAAAAAGAGGTGCTAAAATGGTCGTTATAGATCCTAGACTCTCAAATTCTGCTGGTATTGCTGACCTTTGGCTTAGTCCTTGGCCTGGAACTGAAGCAGCTCTGTATCTACACTATGTAAATAGAATTTTAAATGAAGATAATATAAATGGCAAAAGCCTTGTAGATCATAAATTTATGAAAAACTGGGTCAACTGGGATAAACTAATGGCTGATGATGCCTATCTTCAAAAAATGCTTGAATATGGATATATCAAATCTATTCCTGAGAAAAAAGATTATCCTGCATTTATTGAGATGATGAAAGATATTTATGCACCTTATACGAAAGAATTTACAGTTAAAGAGTGTAAGCTTGAAGGTCAAGAAGATAAGTTAGATGAACTATTTGACATGATTGTAGATGCTGGGCCTAGAATAGCTACTTATCTTTGGAGAGCAGGAACTATCGGTCACAGAGGTGGCTGGATGAATACCAGAGCTGGTTTCCTTCTTATGGCATTAGTTGGTGCTATGGCTGGTGATATCGGTGGTGTAAGCTGGCACCATTGGCATGAAATATCTGTTGGTGGAAAAGGTGATAAAGCTACAGTTGCAGGTAAATACCCAGGAAAAGTAGATGTATGGAACGAATTGGCATGGCCACCTGAATATCCTCTTTCAACTTATGAAATGAGTATGATCTTACCACACATGCTAGCAGATGAAGAGTGGCAAAAGAAATGGCGAGACAAAGGTGTCATGGTTCCTGAAAAATTAGCTGTTTGGATTCCAAGGATGTATAATCCAGTATGGATTAACCCAGATGGATTTAGATGGATTGATGTTCTCAAAAATGAGAAAAAAATGGAAATGACACTAAATCTTTCTCCAACATGGAGTGAAACAAACTGGTTTTGTGACTATGTCCTTCCAGTAGGTCTAGCAGGTGAAAGACACGATCAACAGTCATCACCAACAAAACCAGAAAGATGGACAGCATTTAGACAGCCCGCACTAAGAGTAACAATGGAAAAAATGGGATGGAAACCAAAACGACCAGAACGTGCAACTCTTGAAGCACATATTAAAGCAGGTCTTGGTGAAATTTGGGAAGAAAATGAATTTTACTTCAATCTTCTTTACTATCATGTTGATCCAGATGGAAGCTTAGGTATTCAAAAACATACAGCAAGTAAAAAAGATCCTAGCCGTCCTGTTACAATAGCTGAATATTATGATGCTGCATTTGCACTACTGCCAAATTTAGTTGTAGCAGCTAAAAAAGAGTATCCGCATAGTGAGTTCCCTTGTTATGAATACATGAGAGATCATGGTGCTTGGACTGAAGAAACAGATGTTTACAGACCACAAGAAAATAAACTTAAAATCGATAAAGAGAAAAAGACTATCACTGCTCATGGTCACACTTATGAAGCTAAAGATGTCAAACAAGATAATTCTGGTGTACTATGGGCTGAACACGAAGGTGAAAAACATTCAATTGGTGTAGAAATTGAAGGTGAATTTTATCAAGGTTTCCATACTCTGGATAAAAAACTTGATTTTTACTGTGATTGGTTTGCAAATGATTGGAAATGGCCTGAATATGGTATACCAATCTATCCAAAAAGCAAAGGTGAAAGAAAGAAAATGGTTCATGTTGTGACACAAGTTCACCATGATTTCATGGAAAAAGATAATGAATTTGCACTCAATACAATATACAGACTTCCATATAATATTCACACTAGATCTGTGAATTCAAAACATTTGATGGAAATCAGCCAAAATCACAATCCTGTATGGATTTATACAAAAGATGCCCAAAAACTAGGTATTAAAAATAGAGAACCAGTTAAAGTACGTATTGTTGATACTGTTAGTGGACTCGAAAGTGGTTATTTTATAGGAATGGCAATTGTAACAGAAGCTACAAGACCAGGAGTGTTGGCTTGTTCACATCACGCTGGTAGATGGAAAGTGAAAAATGCAGTATCTATTCCAGGATTTAAACATAAATTAGGTGTTATGGGAATGGGTGCACCATTGTATGAAATAAAAGATGATGGTACAGAAGCAACTATGACAGCAAAAGGTGGCATCAAACCAATGAAACCTTGGCAGTTTAAAGAGTACAACAAAGATCTTGACAATATCTGGTGGGATGGACTTACTGGTGCTTGGCAAAATGCCGTAGCTCCTGTACATCCTGATCCAATTGCTGGTAATCACGGATGGCATCAAAAAGTTATCTTAGAAAAAGCCGGTGAGAAAGATAAAATTGGTGATATCTATGTTAATTATGAAAACAATTTCAAAACTTTCCAAGTTTGGAGAGATACATTGACAAGACCACTAGAAGCTGGTGATAAACTTAGACGACCTAGACATATAAAACGTCCAGGTGCTAAACTTTCAGATAAAGCTTATTCAATTTCGATAAAATCGTAATACTACAAAAGGAGGAGTTTCCCTCCTCCTTTAATTCCAATCAAACACAAAACAAGAGGACATATATGCAAAACAAATTGATTCAAACCAAACAAAGAGAATTTTTTTATGCACTTTATTCAAGACTATTTATGAAAGAAGTTGATTTAGATTTTTTAAAAAAATTAGAAAATAAAGATATAAAAGAGTTCTTTCCAAATCTTTATGATTGGGACTTATATAAAACTATTGGAAAAGAAGAGTTAATTCAAAGCCATTTAAATGTTGATTTTGCAGAAATTTCATTAGTCAATCTTATCCCTTATGAGAGTTTTTATACTAGAGAAGATGGTATGATTGAAAGTGGTGGAGATAATCCTATTTACCAATTTTATGAAGAATTTGATTATATAGTAGATAAAGAGATTGCAAGAGTAGTTTCTCCTGATCATATTGGTGTTGAATTGGAATTTATGTATATGTTATGTCAAGCACAGGCAAAAGCATATGATAACCATGATGAATTAGCAGCCCAGAAATTAAATCAATTACAAAAATCTTTTATGGAAAAACATCTTCTGCAATGGATACCACTTTATCTAATAAATGTCAAAAATGAGGCACAAACACCACTTTATCATGATGGTGCTATGACAGGATTAGAATTTTTACTAAACGATTACGAATACCTCAATGCATAATCTAAAAATCGACCTTGGCAATTGTGTCAAAGTTTTTGCAAAAAATTCCACATGTACTAAATGTGAAGAAATATGCCCTCATAATGCAATAAGTTACCTTGAAAATGTTCCAAACATCAATGATCAATGTATTGATTGTGGTGCTTGTATAGGCGTATGCCCTACAGAGGCAATATCTCTAAAAACATTTGATACTTTAGAATTTATCTTTTCATTTTTAGAAAATAATGAATCACTTATTAGCTGTAAAAAAAATATACCTTGTTTAGCAACATTAAGTGTAGAAAATTTAATATCACTAGCTTTATTGTCTAAAGAAACAATCTTAGATTTAGGACATTGTGCAATATGTCCTATAACAGATCCTCTTTTAAACCAAATCAATACAAATATTCTTGAAGC
>JALSQA010000465.1 GCA_026985685.1 Campylobacterales bacterium
AACAGGTAAGGCAGATACAAGAAAAATCAAACTTGAAAGACGAAAACAAGGAAGTGATCGAAGAAAAAAATTTTATGGTTCAAGTGAAAAATTAGATAAAATAAAAAGTACATTAAGTAAAGCAGCTAAAACAGATGCTTCAATTATGTTACTTGGTGAAAGTGGTGTAGGTAAAGAGCTGTTTGCAAAATATATTCATGAAGAATCACCTAGGTATGCAGGTCCTTTTATTCCTATAAATATGGCAGCCATACCAGAAAATTTACTTGAAAGTGAATTATTTGGATATGAAAAAGGTGCATTCACTGATGCGACAGCTATGAAAAAAGGTCATTTTGAGACAGCAAATAAGGGCACTCTTTTTTTAGATGAAATTGGAGAGATGCCAATGCCATTACAGGCAAAACTTTTAAGAGTTATACAAGAGAGAGAAATAGTGAGAGTTGGAGGTACAAAACCTACAAAGATTGATGTACGAATTGTTTCAGCAACAAATGCTAATATTTTAGAAAAAATAAAAAATAAAGAGTTTCGAGAAGATTTATATTATCGTTTAAATACAATACCTGTAAAAATCGCTCCTTTAAGAGAGCGTAAAGAAGAGGTAATCGATATCGCAAAAGAGTATATGTTTAGAACAGCTAGACAATATGATATGCCATATAAAACATTGAGCGAAGAAGCTAAAGAAGAGTTGTTGAAATATGATTGGCCGGGCAATGTGAGAGAGCTTAGATCTGTAATTGAGAGAGCTATTATATTAAGTGAAGGTGAAGAAATAATACCTGAAGATTTGGGATTAGAGATACGTATAGATGCTATTTCAGATTAGTTATATCAGGTAATAATAGAATAAATATGCAAGAAGGTAATACAAATGAGAAAATTTAATGTGGCAGTTGTAGGTGCAACAGGGGCTGTGGGTGAAGAGTTTTATAGATTATTTGAAGAGCATGATTTTCCTATTGCTAAACTTGTTCCATTAGCAAGTGCAAGAAGCGTAGGTAAAGAGATCGAATATAATGGCAGGGCGATTAAAGTAAAAGAACTCACACATGAAGTATTTGAAGATGAAGAGATAGACATTGCATTTTTTTCTGCTGGTGGAAGTATATCAGAAGAGTTTGCTTCTTCTGCGGTTGATGCAGGTGCAGTTGTGATAGATAATACAAGTCATTTTCGTATGGATCCAGAAATTCCTTTGGTTGTTCCAGAGGTAAATCCTCAAGATATTAAGCTTTGGAAAAGTAGAGGAATTATCGCTAATCCAAATTGCTCTACCATCCAAATGGTTCAGGCACTAAAAGCATTAGATGATCTTTATGGAATAGAGCGTGTCGATGTAAGTACATATCAGGCAACTAGTGGTGCAGGTAAAGCAGGAATGGAAGAGTTGGTTAAACAGATGCAAGATTTTTTTGCATTTAAATTGGATAAAAGTCCACATGAAGCTTTTTTACATCAAATAGCTCTTAATGTTATACCACAAGTGGATGTTGCCATGGAAAATGGATTTACAAAAGAAGAGATGAAAATGGTTAATGAAACCAGAAAAATTCTACATAAAGATATAGAAGTAGCAGCGACTTGTGTACGTGTTCCTGTTTTGAGAAGTCATAGTGAATCTATTACGGTTACATTTGGTGAAAATATCATTGTTGATGTAAATAATGTACGAGAAGCTTTTGAAAATTTTGAAAATCTTGTAGTCCAGGATGATTTGCCAAATGGCATTTATCCTATGCCTGTAAATGCTACTGATACCGATTTGACATATGTTGGAAGGATAAGAAAAGATATATTTAGAGATAATATTCTTCATTTTTGGAATGTAGCGGATCAAGTTAGAGTTGGTGCTGCAACAAATTCACTTAGAATAGCACAGAAGTGGATTGAACTGGAGGAATAGATGTCTCAAAAAGGGAAAGAAGAGTTAGTTCATACATCAAATGAACGTTCATTGTTAGAAAAGATATTTGAAGGTGCTTTGTGGAATACAAGATTTTTTGTATTGTTCGCTGTTATCTTTAGTATGTTAGGCGGTATAGCCCTTTTTATAGTGGCTAGTGTCGATATATGGGATGTTGTAGTTATGGTGTTTAATACTTACCTTCAGCATTTACATCCAGAACATTTTCATGAAGAGATTGTTGGTGGTCTTATTGGTGCTATAGATTTATATTTGATGGCGATTGTAATGTTTATTTTCGGATTTGGACTTTATGAACTTTTTATTTCAGAGATTGATGTTGCTAAAGGTGCTTCTAAAATACTTGAAATCCACTCTCTTGACCAACTTAAAGATAAATTGGCTAAAGTGATCGTGATGGTTCTAGTGGTTAGTTTCTTTAAAAGAGTACTGCATACACCTTATGAAGGTGCAGTTGAAATGCTCTATTTTGCAGGTTCGATTTTGGCACTTTCCATTGGACTATACTTTATGCACAAAGGTGGAGGAGAACACTAAATGAGTAAAATATTTGTTGATGCGTGTTTCGGAAAAGAGACACCATATACACCAGTATGGATGATGAGACAAGCAGGTAGATATCTGCCAGAGTATATGAAAGTAAGAGAAAAAGCAGGCAATTTTCTAAATCTTTGTCACAATCCAGCACTAGCAGCTGAAGTTACTTTGCAACCTGTTGATATTGTAGGTGTTGATGCAGCAATACTTTTTTCAGATATTCTTGTCATACCAAATGAAATGGGAATGGATTTAGATTTTGTTAAAGGAGAAGGTCCTGTTTTTTCAAAACCGATCCGAGATGAAGAAGCACTAGATAGTTTGTTGGGTGGTGAAGAAGCTGCAAACAAACTCACATACGTATATGATACAATCAAACTTGTAAGAGAAAAACTAGATGATGATAAAGCATTGATTGGTTTTACAGGTGCACCATGGACATTGGTAACTTATATGATAGAAGGTCAAGGTACCAAAACTTATAATATCTGTAAAAAACTGATCTATACAGAGCCAGAATTTATGCATAAATTATTAGCTAAAGTGACTGAAGTAGTCAAGTATTATCTTGAAAAACAGATTGAAGCTGGTGTAGATGTTGTACAGATATTTGATTCATGGGCAGCGGCATTAGAAAAGTCAAAATATATGGAATTTAGTTGGAAATACATGAAAGACATTGCAGCACATATCAAAGCAAAATATCCTCATATCCCTATTATTATGTTTCCAAAAGGGATACCAGCATATCTTGATGAAATTGATGGTGAGTTTGATGTATTTGGTGTAGATTGGTCAACACCAATGGCATTGGCAAAAGAGTATTTGGGTGATCGTTATGTCCTTCAGGGAAATATGGAACCTTGTCGTTTATATTCAAAAGAGGCGACAAAAGAGTGTGTTGCTTCTATAGCCCAAACGATGAAAGATGGTAGACATATATTTAACTTAGGGCATGGAATACTTCCTGATGTTCCAGTTGAAAATGCAAAATATTTTGTATCCATTTGTAAAGAATTAAGTAAGAGAAGTTAAGCATATAGCTTATCTTCTTTTTATCTGCTTTTAAAATGTATAAATATATTTTTGGACCTATTCAATCACGTCGTTTTGGTTTATCTTTGGGGATTGATCTTAGTCCTGAACATAAATCATGTAACTTTGATTGTCTTTATTGTGAGTTAAAGCCTGCAAAAGTAACTGACAGTATCACAAATCCACCCTTAGTTACTAGCGTGATAAGCGAAGTAAAAGAAGCTTTACAAGAGTATCAGAATATTGATGTTATCACAATTACTGCAAATGGAGAGCCAACACTTTATCCTTATTTAGATGTTTTGGTGGATGAGCTTAATAATATAAAAAAAGATAAAAAATTACTGATATTATCAAATGCTTCAACGATAAGTGACCTTAAAATTCAAGAGATACTTAAGAAGATAGATATTGTCAAGCTTTCATTAGATTGTGCAACTGCTAAATGTTTTAAAAAAATTGATAGACCTATAAAAAATGTGAGCATTGAAAATATAATAAATAGTTTGGTTACTTTTCGTAACAAATTCCATAATACACTTATTTTAGAAATTTTAGTTGTTTTAGGCGTAAATGATAAGACTGAAGAGTTTAATGCATTAAAAAAAGTACTAGATAAAATAAATCCTGATCGTATTGATTTAGGAACAGTAGATAGACCACCTGCATACGATGTTAAGGGTGTAAGTATAGAAAAGTTAAAAGAGTTACGAGAGTATTTAGGAGAACATAATGTTTCAATCATTCATAAAGAAAAACCAAAATCAAGAGTAGATTTCTCAAAGGATGAGATACTCTCCACTATAAAAAGGCGACCACAAAGTGAAGCTGATATTGAGTATCTCTTTTCCAAAAAATCTAAAGAAAATTTAATTTCACTAGAAAAAGAGAAAAAAATAACTCAAAAAAATATTGCTGGTGTAATATTTTATACACTATTGTGAGTCTAATGCAATATTGTCAAAATAATCATCACCACCATCGACAATAAAAGCGTTAATTGCTATAAGTTTATTATTTGGTTCAATTTTATGTAGATATTTTTCTATATCTAAACTAACATGTTGCCATCTTTTTGTGCTATTTACAGAACTAGTCAATAGAGGAAAAGTTATTTGAACAGTATTTTCTTCTTCTATAGGTGTTACATCAGGTGGATAATGTTTTTTATCAAAATAGGTATTAAATAAAATAGTTCTTTTTCCGTAAGATGTATCAACTTCAACACCTACTGTAAAACAGTATAACGATCCGTCACTACTTCTTTTTTTCATGTGATCAAAATGAAGGACTTTTTGTGTGGTATTATCCCAATTTGAATGTTCTTCATTTGTAAGTCGATAGTAAACTCCACTTACATACTGCCCATCTTCTTTGTGCCAGTTTTGCCGAAGCAAAACAGAGTGTTCACTCCCCTTTGCTCCAAAATCAACAATTTTAACATCATAAGGTCCCTGATAAACTTCCCATTTATTATTTGTACCATCTTCTGCATCTTCATAGATAGTTGCATTTTGGGAAAGTGAAGTAGTATCAGACGATATAGTTCTATCTGAGCCACAGCTAGTAAGCGATATAATCACAAACAAAAAAAATATAAAATTTTTAGTAATATAGAACATAAAAATTATCCTTATTCATTTATATTGTCTAGGATATCAAAAAAGTTAAAATTTATGAACTTTTCTTTTAAAAAAAAGATTTTTAATTTATTTTGTTACTAAAGTAAACATTAATTACACTAAGTGGTATTAAAGGAGTTAGTGATGGCATATTATAATTGGATTTTAGCATTTCATGTGATGAGTTTCATATCATGGATGGCTATGCTTTTTTATCAACCAAGACTTTATGTATATCATAGAGAAAATGAGAAAAACGGAACTTGTTTTACTGATGTTATTGAGTTACAGGAAAAAAAGCTTTATCACTTTATTGGTGTACCTGCTATGTGGGCAACTTTAATAAGTGGTTTGTTGATGATTTATCTTAATCCAAGTCTGTTTGAAAGTGGTATATGGTTGTATATTAAATTGACAGCAGTTGTATTGATGATTGCTTATCATTATTCACTAGGTTACTTTAAAGAAAAACTCAAAGCACATAAGTGTAGTAAAAGTGGTAAATTTTTTAGAGTTTATAATGAAGTTCCGACGATTCTTATGATTATTATTGTAATCATGGTTGTAATTAAGCCGATATAGGAGTATAAATATTATGACAATAGAGAAAAAAGTTTTGCTTTTAGGTATATATACTAAAGAAAATAGTGAAACGATAAAAGATGTATTAATAAAACTTGAAGAAACTGGAATGTTTACTTTTAAAGAAGCAAAAAAATTGTTCAAAGAACTCAAAGAAGATAATTTAGTTCAAGATAATGGTTTGACATTAGCTGGAATAGAAGAAGCAAAAATTATTGAACAAGAGTTCAAACTTTAAAAAAAAAGTTCTATTATTTTTTCAGAAAAATATACAAAAACTAATTTCTATGCTATAATAGTAATATCTTCATTAAAGGTGGTTAGAATTTTATGTATCAAAAAAAGAGTTTAAAAGTTTTTCTATATAGTCTATTGGTTACAGGAATGTTTTTTTCTGGTTGTGGAGGAGGATCTGAACCTTCTACCAATCAGGGAGGTAACAATCCTCCAGATAACAACAATTCAAATAATAATCCTCCTATAACAAATAAGTTTAAATATAGAAAGATTTCTATTGCAGGTAGCTCAATAACACAAGGTAATATTGAACAAATTGGTAACAATGGAGATGAAGGTTATCTTGGTGAAAAATCATATGTTGGAAATGTAGAAAAATATTTTAGAGAAAATATAGCTGATACTATTGGACCAGATGAACTTTCTAGTGCCAATCAAGTTGAAGACGAACTTATGAGTTACCAGGGTAAGATTAAAGTTTACAATGAAGGTATTGAATTAAAAGGTAGTTTAAAAGCATCGGATGAAATTGCTATTTCATATGCTGGATCAAATGTAAAAACGGTAGTTTCATTGAAGGTGGATGGTAAACAATATGATGATTATACTATCCCAATGGGTGATTACAAGCCTGTTAAAAAAACTTTTGATGATACGAATGCTGGTTTTTATAAAGCTTTTAGAGAAACAAATCCAAAAGCTGTGAAAATTTGGAAACTTGATGATAATAAAGCACATAGCTTTTCTTTGATTGTGAAGCAGGGGGAATTGCATTTAAATTTTATTACCAATCATATGTATTATTTCCAAAATGCAGGTGTGGGAGGATTTGAAGTATCTGATTTTTTGCGAAAAACCCAACAAGGAAATTATTCAAATTCTACAGTTAAAGATATTATTGCTTTTAATCCTGACCTTTTTATCCTAGAATCAGGTACAAATGATGCTAAAACCTGGGCTACAGAAATAAAGTTAAAAGCAGATCCTAATGCAGATGCTCCAAGCACAAATAGATGGATTGTTGATGATCCTATTGCTTTTGATGTTGATGGAAATAATATTGTCATAAATCATAATGTCAACGTCCATAAAGGTGATGTTGTAATAATGGGTGAATACAACAATGATATACAAAATATGGCTATTGGTATAGTAGCAAGTGATAGTAATTCTAAGAGAATAAAACTCTCTAAAGTGATTACTTATCAAAACCAACAAGTACATGAAGGAAATAGTATACCAAGTGATATTGTAAAAAAATGTCGTATAAAAAGTATAAAAACTTGGGAGGATAGAGTTAAAGTTGTTATATCTGATATCAAAAATAGTTTAAACCATAGTCTAACTGTTGGAATTGGTACATCAGGAGTGCCTAACTACTATAATCCCCAAAGCGGAAAAACAGAAGCACAACCTCCATTTACACCAAGAAGATTGTTAGGATATAGAGAAAAAGCTAAAATTTTAGCCCAGGAAAATGGCTGGTTATTTATTGATTTTTTCCAAAGGATATTAAAAGTTAATCCAAGTGTAGATGATACACATACTTGGACATATGGTGACAATACTCACCCTAATGAAGACGGAAGAGTATATTTTGGTGAAGCTGTTATCAAAGCACTAAATCTCTGATACAAAATGTAGCCAGAATTGTCTGGCTACAATCCAAATGTTACTAATAAACTTCCATCAACGACTTGAACATTTTTAACAAATGAGCCTTGTATACTGTTTTTATTAAGTTTGTATATTGGAATTTTGTGAAAAATTTCATCTACGATGGGATTTAGCATTTGAGATGTTGAGCCTTTCAAAAAGTCACCTAATTTATAACCATTGATATTTAATTTTTCTATAACTGGTTGTGTTAAATAAATCGCACCGCTTTTGGCATCAAAATATGGTTTCCCAGAAATATAAACTGATCCTTGTTGTTGAGAAATAAGTGGGTTTGAAAATAGTACTGTTGTTCCAGCTGTTATACGGTCACTTCCCTTTTGTAAAAATGCTTTTGGGTTTTTTAGTGTTACTTTTCCATAGTCAGTATCTTGAGTTATAGGAAACTGTTGTTGTAGTGACTGTGTGAGCTTTGAAGCAGGTATGGCAACAGTCATACCATTTGGATTGATATCTTTGATACATCCAGATATTGTAATAGCTATAATTACTAAAAGAGTAGAAAAAAAGTATTTCATTTATAATCCTTTGTTTATAAAATAGAAGTCATTATAACGTGAAAAAATAAATTTTAAATTTTTTAAAAAAACCCTTGACAAATAGAAAAAATTCTTGTATAATTTCGGCTCCTTTGAAAGAAGGATGTATATTCCGGATTAGCTCAGCGGTAGAGTAGGTGACTGTTAATCACTTGGTCGCTGGTTCGAACCCAGCATCCGGAGCCACTTTAATCTGATTTTATCCTTTCCTTAATATTTGCCTTTTTTGTTCTTTTTTCATTGCTAATCGTTTTAGGTTTGGTATTTCTGACGCGTGTGTTTGCAATATGCCTGGTATCTTTCTTCCTTCTATTTTTATAATATCCCTAATCATAGAATCGGCGATTTGTGTATGGTTGTAGTTTAGTTCTTCGGTTAGATATCTAAAAAGAAGTTCACTTAATCGCATCAGAGATATTTGCCAAGTAGATTTTGTTTGTGTGTATATCCATTCACTAAAATCATAAAATCCTTCATAAACATTATTATTTTTCCATAGATAGTTGATTGTATTGTAAAAATTCCCACTATTATAAGTAAGATCCCAAAAACGTGAAAATCGTTTAAGTTTTTGTAATTTTGCAAATGAAATGAAATCATTTTGTAGTATTTCATATGGTGGGGTATCACTGTAGATCATGTGATACTTCTGATCATGTCGATCCAATGTCGTTCCTGAAAGTTTTTTGAGTATTCCGATTTGTATCTCTGCTTTTGTCATAGATTTTAAGATATTGAGATTATTTGCAAAACTTTCTATACTTTCACCAGGCAAACCAATGATAAGGTCAAGATGAATGTGAGCATTGGTTTCATTTTCCAAAAAATTTATATTTTCTGCTACTTTATCCAAATTCATGCGTCGGTTTATGTTTTCAAGTATTGTATTGTTAAGGGTTTGGATACCGATTTCAAGTTGTAAAGAACCTGGAGGAAATTTTTTAATACGCTCTTTTAGACGATTTGGAAAATTATCTGGTATAACTTCAAAGTGAAGAGTATAAGGTTCATCTTTTGCAAGAAAAAAATCGATAAGTTGTATAGCTAATTTGATATTTAGATTAAAGGTTCTGTCGATAAATTTAAAGCTTCTAGCACCTTTTTGCCATAAGTATTCAAAATCAGCTAACAAATTACCCATATCAAATCCTCGAACTCTTTCATCGATTGCAGAAAGACAAAATTCACACTCAAAAGGACAGCCTCTTGATGCTTCCACATATATATAGCGATGAGCGATATCATGATCATTATAATAATGATAAGGTAGTTGAAGTTTTTTCAGTTCGGGCATAATTGCGGATATTATTTTTTGTTTTGGTTCTGTTTTACTAAGAAGGTTTTTGCATAATTGGTAAAAACTTATCTCACCTTCACCTTGAATGATATAATCTGCATATTGCCAATTGATACGAAATGGTTTATGACTTACTTCTGGACCACCTAGAACTATTTTGGTTTCTGGAGAGATTTTTTTAATTATCTCTATGAGATTATGTACATCAAGTGCATTCCAAATATATACACCGATTCCTATAATTTTTGGTTTGAGTTTTAAAATCTCCTCCGCTAGACTATCTGGTTGTGCTCCAATGGCAAATTCCAATATAGTTGTTTGTACTTTGTATTCATGTAGATTGGCAAGAAGATAACGTAAACCAAATGAAGTATGTGTGTATCTGGCATTAATTCCAACTAATACAATATCCTTCATGAAAGTATCTCATATATATATTCAGTTTTTAAACCACTTTTTTGTATCTCCACAATAGATAAATTTTCAAAGGGGATTTTAGCAAAAGAGTTTTCATTTTGAGGTTGATAATTTGCGAGTTGTTTAACTATCAAACCTCGATAAGCTTTTGCCCAATGGCTAACAACTTTTCCATTTTTTATAAATTTCATAGTTATATAAGGGTAAATACTTTTATAAAATTTTAGATAAAAACCTGCTCTAAGATCAACAATGAATTGATCTTTTAAATAATCATCTAATATCTCTTTACATGATTTGGAGTAAAATGATTCAATTGCAAAATCATCAAGTTTTTCACCTTGTTTTAATTTATAGTAAGGAATTAAATCTTTTGCCAACAGTGGACCAAATAAATTTGAAAATATTAAAAGATTATTATCTATAAATTCTTGTCCTTCTTTTGTTAAATTAGAATAATCAAGATAATCATAAGCAACACCAGTGTATCTTTTGATAGCTTTCATAGTTGGATCTTCAAATATATTTATAGAACTATTTTTCAAAAATTCTGATTCTTTTTTGATACCAAATAATTTTTTTAAATCTGTATCATCTTTATCATGTAAATAGTTATCATACATATTTAAAATATACAGTTTAGATTCTTTACATGAAGGAAAAGAAGAATTATCTAGGTTTATAGGTGGTTTTGTGCCTCCAGTAACTTTTGTTTCACTAGGTGAGAAGAGAATTTTCAAAGGAAACTCCTTATTTATATATTAGGGGCATTGTACTTTTAGATTCTTAATAAAAATATAATTAATTTTATTAGAATTTAATAATAAAAAATCTATAATAGTATCCTTGTTTTATAAAATGCTGGTGTAGCTCAGTTGGTAGAGCACCTGATTTGTAATCAGGCGGTCGGTGGTTCAAGTCCTCTCACCAGCTCCATATATATGGTGTCTTCAAGTACTAATTTATATCCTAAATAACTCATATAAAAAATATAAAATATTAAATTTTGAAAAAAAATGAAATTTTTTGAAAAATCTCTTGACATTTAAAAAAAAATCATGTATAATCTCGGCTCACAAACAGATGCTGGTGTAGCTCAGTTGGTAGAGCACCTGATTTGTAATCAGGCGGTCGGTGGTTCAAGTCCTCTCACCAGCTCCATTTATTTGTGAAACAGTGTTTGACCAGAAATGATCAAGTGGAGCCAAACGGTGAGATACTCAAGTGGCCAACGAGGGCAGACTGTAAATCTGCTGGTTTTTACCTTCGGAGGTTCGAATCCTCCTCTCACCACCACTAAAATATGCGGGAATAGCTCAGTTGGCTAGAGCGTCAGCCTTCCAAGCTGAGGGTCGCCGGTTCGAGTCCGGTTTCCCGCTCCATTTAAACTGGGAGCTGATTTCGTATTTCTAGCGTTGATACAAAGGCAATACAAACCTGCTTTCTAAGTTTATAAATCATTTTTAGTAAATATTGTTAATTGGTAAGAGCATGAGTGAGAAATTTGCTCATATGGCTCAGGGGTAGAGCACTTCCTTGGTAAGGAAGAGGTCGTGGGTTCAAGTCCCACTATGAGCTCCAGGAAAAGTTTTGGCCAAAACTTTAACAAAATTAAAAAAACGTTAAATTAAAATCTAAAGACGGAGGATACAATGGCAAAAGAAAAGTTCGAAAGAAGTAAGCCACACGTAAATATAGGTACTATCGGTCACGTTGATCATGGTAAAACAACATTAACAGCTGCTATCTCAGCAGTACTTGCAACAAAAGGTCTTGCAGAGCTTAAAGATTACGATGGTATCGATAATGCTCCTGAAGAGAGAGAAAGAGGTATTACAATTGCTACTTCTCATATTGAGTATGAAACAGATAAAAGACACTATGCTCACGTTGACTGTCCAGGTCACGCCGATTATGTTAAAAACATGATTACTGGTGCAGCACAAATGGATGGTGCTATCTTAGTTGTTTCTGCAGCAGATGGTCCAATGCCACAAACTAGAGAGCATATTCTTCTTTCTCGCCAGGTAGGTGTTCCATATATCGTTGTTTTCATGAATAAACAAGATATGGTTGATGATGAAGAACTTCTTGAATTAGTTGAGATGGAGATTAGAGAACTTCTTGACGAGTACGAATTTCCAGGAGATGATACACCAATCGTAGCTGGTTCAGCTCTTAAAGCTCTTGAAGAAGCTAAAGAGGGTAAAGTTGGTGAATGGGGTGAAAAAATTATGGCATTGATGGATGCTGTTGATGAGTATATTCCAACTCCAGAAAGAGATACTGATAAAGATTTCTTGATGCCTGTTGAAGATGTTTTCTCAATCTCAGGTCGTGGTACAGTTGCAACAGGTAGAATCGAAAGAGGTACTATCAAAGTTGGTGAAGAGATTGAAATTGTTGGTATCAAAGATACGCAAAAAACAACAGTTACTGGTGTTGAAATGTTTAGAAAAGAGATGGAGCAAGGTGAAGCAGGTGATAACTGTGGTATTCTTCTTCGTGGTACTAAAAAAGAAGATATTGAAAGAGGTATGGTACTTTGTAAACCAGGTTCAATCACACCTCATACAAAATTTACTGCTGAAATCTATGTATTAAGTAAAGAAGAGGGTGGTCGTCATACTCCTTTCTTTAACAACTATAGACCACAGTTTTATGTAAGAACAACAGACGTTACAGGTTCAATTACACTTCCTGAGGGAACTGAAATGGTTATGCCAGGTGATAATGTTAAAATTTCAGTTGAGCTTATTGCTCCAATCGCTATGGAAGAAGGTACTCGTTTTGCAATCCGTGAAGGTGGTAGAACTGTTGGTGCCGGTGTTGTTTCTTCAATCGAATCATAATTTAATGTTCAAGCCTTTTGGCTTGAACTATCAACAAAGGTAAAATGATGACAGTAAAAGTTGGTTTAAAATGTGAAGAGTGTGGACACATTAACTATACAACTACAAAAAACAGCCGAACAGTTACTGAGAAGCTGGCATTGAAAAAGTATTGTAAAAATGATAAAAAACACACAACACACAAAGAAGTAAAACTAAAAAGTTAATTTTTAGAAATAGATACAATTTGAAGCTAGTAAGCAACATGTATTATACATGTGCTTCAAGCTTTACAGCTAGGGCAATAGCTCCAATTGGTAGAGCGCCGGATTCCAAATCCGATGGCTGGGGGTTCGAGTCCCTCTTGCCCTGCCACGAACAATAAGTTTAGAGGTAACAGATGCAAAAGATTTTACAATATGTGAGAAATTCACGAGCAGAGTTGACGAAAGTTATTTTCCCAACAAAAGAGCAGATTAGGAATGCATTTGTATCTGTTTTTATTGTGGTGACAGTTATATCTTTATTTTTGGCATTGATTGATGCAATCATGTCACTTTCATTATCTAGTATACTATAAGGAGTTTTGAATATGTCACATAAATGGTATGCTATTCAAACTTATGCCGGTAGTGAAATGAGTGTGAAAAGAGCAATTGAAACAATTTTTTCACAGCTTGGTATTGAAGAAAAATTAAAAGATATACTTGTTCCTACAGAAGATGTTATTGAAGTAAAAAATGGTGAAAAAAAGATCACTGAGAGAAGTTTATATCCAGGGTATGTGTTTGCTCATGTAGATTTGGATATGGATACTTGGCACAGGATTCAATCACTCCCTAAGGTGAGTAGATTTATTGGAGAATCAAAAAAACCAACACCTCTAAGTGAGAAAGATATTAACCTGATTATTGAAAAAAATGAACAAAAATCAGCACCAAAACCGAAAATTGCTTTTGATGTTGGAGAGAGTGTACGTATTACAGAAGGACCATTTGCAAACTTTACCGGAGTTGTAGAAGAGTACGATATGGTTCATGGAACTTTAAAACTTAATGTTTCGATTTTTGGTAGAAGTACGCCTGTAGAGATTTTATACTCACAAGTAGAAAAAATAATATAAGTTCTTAAAAAGGAAAAAATATGGCAAAAAAAGTTACTGGTCAGATCAAATTACAGATTCCTGCTGGTCAAGCTAATCCATCACCACCTGTTGGTCCTGCACTTGGTCAACAAGGTGTAAATATTATGGAGTTTTGTAAAGCATTCAATGAAAAAACAAAACAAATGATGGGATTTAATATTCCAGTAGTTATCACAGTTTATGCAGACAGAAGTTTTACGTTTATCACGAAACAACCACCTGCGTCTGATTTAATTAAAAAAGCAGCAGGTCTTAAAAAAGGAAGTGACAATCCACTTAAAAATAAAGTTGCTAAATTGACACGTGACCAACTTATGGAAATCGTTGATAAAAAAATTGAAGATTTAAATACAAAAGATAAAGATCAAGCAGCAAAAATTATTGCTGGATCTGCTAGAAGTATGGGTGTCGAAGTAGAAGACTAATATAAACCTAACCACAAGGGTAATGTGGAAGCAAAATGCGGAGAGTTAAATGTCTAAAAAAGTATCAAAAAGATTTAAAGAATTATTAGAAAAAGTAGATAGAGAAAAAGAGTATAGTGCAACAGAAGCAATCAAAACTGTAAAAGATTTAAAATCAGCAAAATTTGATGAAACAGTAGAAGTGGCACTTAAATTAAATGTTGACCCAAGACATGCTGATCAAATGATTAGAGGTTCTGTGGTACTTCCTGCTGGAACTGGTAAAACAGTAAGAGTAGCAGTTATCGCAAAAGATGCGAAAGCTGATGAAGCCAAAGCTGCTGGTGCTGATATTGCAGGTGGTGCGGAAATCATCGAAGATATTCAAGCTGGTAAAATGGATTTTGATGTCTTAATAGCTACACCTGATATGATGGGAATGGTTGGTAAAGTTGGTAGAGTTTTAGGACCAAAAGGTCTAATGCCAAATCCAAAAACTGGTACAGTAACTATGGATGTTGTACAAGCAGTTAAAAACGCTAAAGGTGGTCAAGTTAACTTTAGAGTTGATAAGCACGGAAATATTCATGCTGGTATCGGCAAAGTAAGTTTTACTCAAGAAGATTTAGAGAACAACTTTAAAACATTTGTTAGTGCTATAAATAAACAAAAACCAGCATCTGCTAAAGGTAGATATATTAAACATGCTGCATTGTCATTGACAATGAGTCCATCAGTTAATTTGGATACACAAGAGTTACTAGATATAAAATAACAAACTAAATAATAGTTTATCTTTGATCTAAGACAGCAGGAGCTTTTGCTTAAACATATGAATTTCCTCCGAAATTCATTTTCCTTTTTAGGATATCCTGCCGAGTGATCAGAAAGGAGGAAAACATGACACGACAAAATAAAGAAGAGATTGTTTCATATTTAACTGATGAATTCAAAGAAGCAAATGCAATACTTGTATGCGGTTTCTCAGGTCTTACAGTTTCACAAATCGAAACTGCTAGAGCACTGGCAAATGAAGCTGGTACAAAAGTACAGGTTGTAAAAAATACACTTGCATCTATTGCACTTAAAAATGCAGAACTTGAAGCATTGGAATTAAAAGAAGCAAATATTCTTGTTTGGGGTGATGACCAGGTATCAGTATGTAAAGTAGCGGATAAAGCTGCAACTGATTTTAAAGATAAATGGGTTATCAAATCTGGTCTTTTTGAAGGTAAAGTTGCTGATCTTGATCAAATTGCAGCAATTGCTAAATTACCATCAAGAGATGAGCTTATTGGTATGTTACTTTCTGTTTGGACAGCCCCTGCAAGAAATATGGTTACAGGTCTTGATAATCTTAAGTCTAAACTTGAAGAAGAATCAGCATAATTATTGAAAATATAAAAATAAAAGAAGGAAATAAAATGGCAACTACTAAAGAAGATGTTTTAGAATTTATCTCTAATATGTCAGTATTAGAGCTTTCAGAATTAGTGAAAGAATTTGAAGAAAAATTTGGTGTATCTGCACAACCGACTGTTGTAGCTGGTGCAGGTGGAGCTGCTGGTGCGGCAGAAGAAGAAAAAACAGAATTTGATGTTATTCTTAAAGATGCAGGTGCTAAAAAAATCAATGTTATTAAAGCAGTACGTGCTCTTACAGGTCTTGGACTTAAAGAAGCAAAAGAAGCTGTTGAAAGTGCTCCTACAACTGTTAAAGAGGGAATCTCTAAAGATGATGCTGAAGAAGCTAAAAAAGCCCTTGAAGAAGCAGGCGCAGCTGTCGAAGTTAAATAATTCAAGTGTAGCTCAAGGGAATCTCCCCTTGACTATGCATTTTATACAATATGTTTTATTTATTTTAAGCGATAATAAAGTATATTGAATAAAATAGTTATTCTCCCCAAGTCTGGAATTTTACAAAATATAAATATCTTCTATAAGGTGGACCCATGTTAAATAGTTTACGGTCAGGAAACCGACTCCGAGTGGATTTCTCTAAAAATCCAAAATATATAGATGTACCAAATCTACTTCAATTACAACAAAAAAGTTATGAGCATTTTTTGACAGTTGGCAAGAAGGATACAATTGGCGGAATTGAAAAAGTATTCGCTTCAATTTTTCCAATTCATGATCAACAAAATAGGCTTACTTTAGAGTATATGGGTAGTGAAATAGGTAAACCTAAATACACAATACGTGAATGTATGGAAAGAGGTTTGACATACTCTGTACACTTGAAAATGAAAATCAGATTAGTTCTTTGGAACAAAAATGAAAAAACTGGTGAAAAAACTGGTGTGAAAGATATCAAAGAACAAGTTTTATTTATCAGAGATATTCCTTTGATGACAGATAGAACTTCTTTTATCATTAATGGTGTTGAAAGAGTTGTAGTAAATCAACTTCATAGAAGTCCTGGTGTTATTTTTAAAGAAGAACAAAGTACTACACTTTCAAATAAATTATTATATACAGCACAAATTATTCCTGATCGTGGATCATGGTTATATTTTGAGTATGATGCAAAAGATACTTTATATGTACGTATAAATAAAAGAAGAAAAGTGCCTGTTACAATTCTTTTCCGTGCATTAGGTTATAGCAAACAAGATATACTAAAACTTTTTTATCCAATTCAAACAGTACATATCACAGATAATAAATTTTTAATTCCTTTTAATGAAAAAGAGTTTTTAGGAAAAGTAGAATTTGATTTGAGAGATGATAAAGGTAATTTATTAGTCTCCGCTGGTAAAAGATTAACAGCTAAAAAAGCCAATAAAATGAAAGAAGAGGGTATTGAGTGGATTGAGTATCCTGTTGAAATACTCATGAATAGATTCTTGGCTTCTCCAATTATTGACAATGAAAGTGGTGAAGTATTATTTGAAACATTAACACAGCTTGATGAAAATAAACTTGCAAAATTGATTGAAATCGGTCAGAGTGAAATTGAAATTGCTAATGATCTTGCTGCCGGCGTAGACGATGCTGTTATCAACTCTTTTATCTCAGATACAGAAACTATGAAAATTTTAAAGCAAACAGAAGAGATTGAAGATGAAAATGATTTAGCTGCTATTCGTATTTATAAAGTTATGCGTCCAGGTGAGCCTGTAACTAAAGAGGCTGCTAAAGAGTTTGTAAAAGATCTATTTTTTAATCCAGAAAGATATGATTTGACTCAAGTTGGTCGTATGAAAATGAATCATAAACTTTCTATGAATGTACCATCATACATAACTGTACTTACTACAGAGGATATTATCAATACTGTACAATATCTTATCAAAGTAAAAAATGGTGAAGGTCATATAGATGATAGAGATCACTTAGGAAATAGAAGAATTAGAGCTATTGGTGAATTACTTGCTGGTGAATTGCATAATGGTCTTGTAAAAATGCAAAAATCTATCCGTGATAAATTTACTACACTTAGTGGTAGTATCGATGAACTTATGCCACATGATCTTGTTAATTCTAAAATGATTACAAATACAATTTTAGAATTTTTTACAAGTGGGCAATTGTCACAGTTTATGGATCAGACCAACCCTCTTAGTGAAGTAACACACAAAAGAAGACTTTCAGCTCTAGGTGAAGGTGGACTTGTAAAAGAGAGAGCTGGATTTGAAGTTCGTGATGTTCACCCTACACACTATGGTCGTATCTGTCCAGTTGAAACTCCAGAGGGACAAAATATTGGTTTGA
Source organism: Campylobacterales bacterium (assembly GCA_026985685.1). GTDB lineage: Bacteria > Campylobacterota > Campylobacteria > Campylobacterales > QNZT01 > QNZT01. Next base: position 17,969 of record JALSQA010000465.1, read on the forward strand.
TCAATACCCTTTCAAGTTATGCTAAAGTAAATGATTTAGGTTTTGTTGAAGCTCCTTATCGTAAAGTAGTTGATGGAAAAGTTACAGATGAAGTTATCTATCTAACTGCTACGCAAGAAGAAGATGTTTATATGGCTCCTGCTTCTACAAAACTTACAGAAAATAACGAAATCGCAGAACCTATTGTTGAAGCTAGAATCAATGGAGAGATCAAACTTGTAGAAAGAGAAAAAATTAATTTAATTGATCTCTCTTCTGCTATGGTAATGGGTGTTGCTGCATCGTTGATTCCATTTTTAGAACATGATGATGCCAACCGTGCATTGATGGGTTCAAATATGCAACGTCAGGCAGTTCCATTGATCTGGACTGATGCACCTTATGTAGGTACTGGTATTGAGAGTATTATTGCAAGAGATGCCTGGGAAGCGATTAAAGCCAAAAGAGGTGGTGTTGTTGAAAAAGCTGATGCAAAAAATATCTATATTTTAGGTGAAGATGAAAACGGTGCATTTATTGATCACTATTGGTTACATAAAAATATGCGTACCAATCAAAACACATCTTTTTCACAAAGACCGTTAGTAAAAATAGGTCAAAGAGTTGAAGCTGGTCAGGTTATAGCAGATGGTCCTAGTATGGATCAAGGTGAAATATCTATCGGTAAAAATATTTTGGTTGCTTTTATGCCTTGGAATGGTTATAACTATGAGGATGCGATCGTAGTAAATGAAAGATTGATTCGTGATGATACTTTTACATCTTTGCATGTGTATGAGAGTGAAGTTGAAGCTAGAGAACTTAAAGATGGATCAGAAGAGATTACAAAAGATATACCAAATGTAAAAGAAGAGAGTCTTTTTCATTTAGATGATAGTGGTATTGTAAAAGTTGGTACATATGTTAAGCCAGGTATGATTTTAGTCGGTAAAGTTTCACCTAAAGGTGAGGTAAAACCAACACCTGAAGAGAGACTTCTTCGTGCGATATTTGGAGAAAAAGCTGGTCATGTAGTCAATAAATCTCTTTATTGTCCTCAATCAAAAGAGGGTGTAGTTATAGATGTTAAAATATTTACAAAAAAAGGCTACGATAGGGATCCTAGATCAATAGAAGCATTTGAAGCAGAAAAAGAAAACCTTGATAGAGATCATCATGATAGATTACTTATGATTGACCGTGAAGAGTTATTGCAAATCAACTCACTTTTATCAAAAGCAAAACTTGCTAAAGAGTGTGAAGTCAATGGTAAAGCTTTTAAAGTTGGAAGTTCAATTGATGAAGAAGAATTTGATAAGATTAACAGATTTGCACTAAATAGTGTTGTAAAATGTTTTGATCAAGAGACGCAAGACAAATATACAAATCTAAAAACTTATTTTCAAGAAGAGAAAAAACGTTTACGTTTAGAACATGATGAAAAACTTTCTATTCTTGAAAAAGATGATATTTTACCAAGTGGTGTTACAAAATTGGTTAAAGTTTATATCGCTACAAAACGAAAGTTAAAAGTTGGTGATAAAATGGCTGGTCGTCACGGTAACAAAGGTATTGTTTCAAATATTGTACCAGAAATGGATATGCCTTATTTAGAAAATGGTGAAACAGTAGATATCGTTCTAAATCCACTCGGTGTACCAAGTCGTATGAATATAGGACAAATTCTTGAGGTTCACTTAGGATTAGTTGGTAGAAGATTAGGACAGCAGATTGCTCAAGAATTTAAAGAAAAGCAAGGTGACTGGATAGCAAATCTTAGAGCCAAGATGATAGAAATTGCAGACGTAGCAAAACTCATGCATGGAAAAGAATTTTTAAGTGGGCTTGATGATGAAACATTGCTTGATTATGCAAGAGACTGGGCAAAAGGTGTACGTTTTGCTACACCTATTTTTGAAGGTACAACAGAAGCAGAGTTTAAAAAGCTTTTTGAATTAGCAAAAATTGATACTGATGGTAAAACCAAGCTTTATGATGGTCGAACGGGTGAAGCTATGAAAGAGCGTGTTAATGTTGGTATCATGTATATGTTAAAACTACATCACCTTGTAGATGAAAAAGTACACGCAAGAAGTACTGGACCATATTCACTTGTTACACAACAGCCAGTTGGTGGTAAAGCACTATTTGGTGGGCAAAGATTTGGAGAGATGGAGGTATGGGCTTTAGAAGCATATGGTGCTGCACATACTCTTAAAGAGATGCTTACGATCAAATCAGATGATGTTGAAGGTAGAATGAAAGCATATAAGGCGATTACAAGAGGTGAAAATGTTCCAAAAACTGGTATACCAGAAACATTTTTTGTATTAACTAACGAATTAAAATCATTAGCACTTGATGTTGAGATATTTGAAGAAGGAGTAGAGGGTGAAGAATCTGATTCCGATAGAGATTAATGAAGAGAACCGTCCAAGAGATTTTGAAGCTTTTAGATTAAAGCTTGCAAGTCCTGAAAGAATCATGGCGTGGAGTTATGGTGAAGTAAAAAAACCAGAAACAATTAACTATAGAACATTAAAGCCAGAGAGAGATGGATTATTTTGTGCTAAGATTTTTGGACCTACCAGAGATTATGAGTGTCTTTGCGGTAAGTACAAAAAAATGCGTTATAAAGGTATAAAATGTGAAAAATGTGGTGTTGAAGTAACAACATCAAAAGTAAGAAGATCACGAATGGGGCATATTGAGCTTGTTACACCTGTTGCTCATATTTGGTATGTAAACTCACTTCCTAGTCGGATTGGTACATTGCTTGGAATAAAGATGAAAGATCTTGAAAGAGTATTGTATTATGAAGCATATATTGTAAAAAAACCTGGTGAAGCTTATTATGATCATGAAAATACCAAAAAAGTACTCAAATATGATGTTTTAAATGAAGAACAATATCAATCTTTAGAGCAAAGATTTATTGATTCTGGTTTTGAAGCTCAAATGGGTGGAGAAGCAATCAAAGAACTTTTGGAAGAGTTTGACTTAATAGAAATCTTAGAAAAACTCAAACAGGATATGGAAGACACTAAATCAGAAGCGAAAAAGAAACAATTAGTAAAACGTCTTAAAGTTGTTGAATCTTTTGTAAATAGTGGAAACAAACCTGAATGGATGATGATTGATGTTCTTCCTGTTTTACCGCCAGATTTAAGACCACTTGTTTCTCTTGATGGAGGAAAATTTGCTGTTTCTGACGTAAATGATTTATATCGTAGAGTTATCAATAGAAATTCAAGACTTAAAAGATTAATTGATCTTGATGCTCCTGAGATTATTATTCGTAATGAAAAAAGAATGTTGCAGGAGTCTGTAGATGCTCTTTTTGATAATGGTCGTAGAGCAAATGCTGTAAAAGGTGCAAATAAAAGACCACTTAAATCATTAAGTGAAATTATCAAAGGTAAACAAGGACGATTTAGACAAAATCTACTTGGAAAAAGGGTGGATTTTTCAGGACGTAGTGTTATTGTTGTTGGACCAAATTTAAAAATGGATCAATGTGGTTTACCAAAAACAATGGCTTTAGAGTTGTTTAAACCACATCTTTTAGCAAAACTTGAAGATAAAGGCTATGCTACAACAATCAAACAAGCAAAACGTATGATTGAAGCTAAGACAAATGAAGTGTGGGAATGTTTAGCAGAAGTTGTTGACAATTATCCAATCATGCTAAACCGTGCACCAACATTGCATAAATTATCTATTCAGGCATTTCATCCTATATTGATTGAAGGTAAAGCAATTCAACTTCACCCACTTGTTTGTTCTGCTTTTAATGCTGACTTTGATGGGGATCAGATGGCAGTTCATGTACCACTTTCGCGTGAAGCGATAGCAGAGTGTAAAGTATTGATGTTATCATCAAATAATATTTTACTACCAGCATCAGGTAAAGCGATTGCAGTACCTACACAAGATATGGTACTTGGTATATATTATCTTAGTCTTGAAAAAGAGGGTGTAAAAGGAACTAATAAACTTTTCTCTGGAATCAATGAAATCATGGTTGCTCTTGATGCGGGTGTATTAGATACACAGGCAAAAATTAAAACAGTTATAGATGGAAGACTTATCCAGACAACTGCTGGTAGAATGATTATCAAATCGATTTTACCTGATTTTGTACATGAAGATTTATGGAATAGAGTTCTTAAGAAAAAAGATATTGGTAATTTAGTAGATAATATCTATAAAATTGGTGATACGTATGCAACTGCGGAAATTTTAGATAATCTTAAAAATCTTGGTTTCAAATACTCAACTGCTGCTGGTATCTCTATATCTATTGATGATATTAATGTGCCTGAAAGTAAAGAAGGTGTGATTAAAGAGTCTAAGAAAAAAGTACTTGAAATTCAACAACAGTTTTCAGCGGGTCTTTTAACTGAGCAAGAGAGATATAATAAAATTATTGATATTTGGACAAATACAAATAATATGCTTGCAAATGAAATGATGAAGTTGATGAAAGAAGATAAAGATGGATTCAATTCTATTTATATGATGGCAGATTCAGGGGCCAGGGGTTCAGCAGCACAGATTAGACAACTTGCAGGTATGCGTGGTTTGATGGCTAAACCTGATGGATCTATCATTGAAACACCAATTATTTCAAATTTCCGTGAAGGTTTGAATGTTCTTGAATACTTTATCTCAACTCACGGTGCTAGAAAAGGTCTTGCGGATACTGCACTAAAAACAGCAAATGCAGGATATTTGACAAGAAAACTTGTAGATGTTAGTCAAAATGTTAAGGTATCAGAAGATGATTGTGGAACACATGAAGGTGTAGAAATTACTGAGATAAGTATTCATGGTGAATTGATAGAATCGTTAGAAGATAGGGTACTTGGTCGTGTTTTAGCTGAAAATATTATTGATCCTATTACAAATGAAGTATTGTTTGTAGAGGGTACATTGATTGATGAAGTTGCTGCACAGAGTATCACAGAAGCAAACATAAAATCAGCAGTTATTAGAACGCCAATTACCTGTAAATCAATTAAAGGTGTTTGTGCGAAGTGTTATGGACTGAATCTGGGAAAAGCTAAGCTTGTTAAAAAAGGTGAAGCAGTAGGTATCATCTCTGCACAGTCAATCGGTGAACCTGGAACACAGTTGACACTAA
>JALSQA010000466.1 GCA_026985685.1 Campylobacterales bacterium
TCTTTTATAAAAAGACGAATATCTTGAAATAATTTCAATCTATGACCTTGTAATGTAATAAAATTATATTACCATTAATCTGCTAATATTAAGCATATATGGGGTATTAACGCCTAAGTATACTACGATATATAACTAGTAAGACATTGATAACAATAGCACGAATAGCATAATTTGTCATCGCAAATATACCAAAATGTTTATGGATGATTTTTCCTACATCATATAGTCTTGCTTTGATATTTGTGCTTGATACTCCTGTAGTATCGTAAAATACATATCCATCTGTTGGAGTAAAATCGAGATATTTATATCCATGATTTAAATAGTAGTCATAATCAGCAGACATTTTATACTCCAGATCATAATGAATACCTCTGTTTTCAAATATGATACCTTGGTGGCATATCGGCAAACCTAGTTTGATATCTGTGATTGCCATGTCGGTGAGTTTTCCTCTTGAATTGATAGATTTTACAGGTAAAAAAGATGGTATTTTTAAACTATCTGTAATCACATCACCCACAAAATAATCTCCAGCATTTAGGAAAAAAAGTCCATCTCCTTTGGCAAAATCTATACCCTTGTTCATGGCATCATAGATACCACCATCAGGCTCACTAACCCAGTAGTCAATCTGTGCATCATACTTTTTGATGATATCTACTGTTTTATCTTTTGATCCACCATCTATGATGATGTATTGGATATTTTCATATGGCTGTGCTAGTACACTTTGGATGGTTTTTTCTAAAAGTTTTTCACCATTGTAGACAACAGTTATGATTGTCAGTAATTTTTCTGTGCTATGACTCATTTTGTTTTAAATACCATTGATACATTTGATCGATACCATCTTTTAACTCAACTTTGTGTTTCCAGCCAAGGGAATGAAGCTTGGATGGGTCGGTTAGTTTTATCATCGTTCCATCTGGTTTTTGAGTGTTAAAATAGAGCTTACCTTCATATCCTATGGTTTTTTGGATACTTTTTGCTAACTCTTCTATAGAGATATCTACTCCTGTACCTATGTTTATATGGGTGTTTCTAATCTCTTTTTCATCTTTTGCATATGTATCTTTGAAGTCGATATTTTCCATGATAAAGACGGTAGCATCTGCCATATCTTCACTCCACAAAAACTCCCGTCTAGGTTTACCACTTCCCCATATCTCTACACTCTCTTTGCTGACACCAAATTTTTGCAGATATTTTTTGGCTTCATCAATCGTCTCAACACCCAAATCTTTTATAACACTATCATGATCATTCTCATACAATAGTTTGGCAAGATGTATCTTTCTGATTAGTGCCGGAAGTACATGAGATTTTTCCAAATCAAAGTTATCATGAGGTCCATATAGATTTGTAGGCATTACGGAGATAAAGTTTGTACCATATTGAAGATTATAGCTTTCGCACATCTTTATACCTGCTATTTTTGCGATAGCATAGGGTTCGTTTGTATATTCTAGGGTATCGGTGAGTAAATACTCCTCTTTCATAGGCTGAGGAGCATTTTTTGGATAGATACACGTACTACCCAGGAACATGAGCTTTTTTACTTCATGTTTATAGCTTTGATGGATTATGTTATTTTGGATTTGTAAGTTCTCATAAATGAACTCAGCTCGGTAAGTATTGTTTGCTACAATTCCACCTACTTTTGCCGCAGCCAAAAAAACATACTCAGGTTTTTGCTCTTCAAAAAACTCTGCTACAGCTTGCATGTCTGTCAAATCCAGTTGATGATGAGTTTTATAAATGATATTGTTGTAGCCTTTTTTTTCAAGGTTTTTAACGATAGCCGAACCAACAAGCCCTCGATGTCCTGCTACATATATTTTACTACTTTTTTCCATCTTCTTTCCTACTCAAAGTAGTTCATGATTGTGTAACCTGCTTCTTTTAGGTAAGCATCTTTTTTCATCAGTTTGATATCACTTTGCATCATCTCATCTACTAATTCATTTAAACTATACTCTGCTTCCCATCCAAGTTTTTCTTTGGCTTTTGTAGGATCACCTATGAGTAAGTCAACTTCAGTTGGTCTGAAATACTTTGGATCAACTGCTACAAGTTCTTTGCCTAGTAATGTTTTTGGATCTAAGCTACTGCTTGTGTGTTTTGAGAAAATCTCTTCATCTATACTACTTACATAACCTACTTCATCCACACCTTCACCTTTAAATGCCAATTCAACACCAGCATAAGCAAATGCCATCCTTACAAACTCTCTTACTGCTGTAGTTTTTCCAGTAGCGATTACCCAGTCTTCTGCTTTGTCTGCTTGTAAAATCATCCACATCATGCGTACATAGTCTTTGGCATGACCCCAGTCACGTTTTGCATCAAGATTTCCTAAGTAGAGTTTATCTTGTAATCCTAGTACTATTTTACTTGCAGCTCGTGTGATCTTTCTAGTCACAAATGTCTCTCCACGCACTGGTGATTCATGGTTAAATAGTATACCATTACAGGCAAACATATCATAAGCTTCACGATAATTTACAGTGATCCAGTAAGCATACATCTTAGCTACGGCGTATGGACTTCTTGGATAAAATGGTGTTTTTTCAGTTTGCGGTATCTCTTGGACTTTTCCATATAGCTCTGATGTAGAGGCTTGATAAACACGTGTTTTTTTTCCTAAACCCAACAATTTGATCGCTTCAAGGATTCTAAGTGTTCCTGTACCGTCAGCATTGGCAACATACTCTGGCTCATCAAAGGAGACTGCCACATGACTCATAGCAGCTAGATTATATATCTCATCTGGCTGTACTTCCTGGATGATTCTTGTTAGATTCATAGAGTCTGTCATGTCTCCATAGTGCAAGATAAGATTTCGCATCTTTACATGAGGATCTTGATACAAGTGATCAATCCTATCTGTGTTAAAAAGTGAAGTTCTTCTTTTTATACCATGAACTATATACCCCTTTTTGATCAAAAACTCTGCTAAATAACTTCCATCTTGACCAGTGATACCAGTGATTAGTGCAACTTTTTTATGACCCATATATTGTACTTCCTTTATTTATTTGTTTAACTGTCTGTTTATAATTATTTTGAAAGATAAGCTGATTTTCTATGCGTTGTTTTTTTCTTCGCTCTGGCAAATCGATCATCGATACGCTATCCCAATTTACCTTTTTTACTGCTTCATCCAAATCTATAAAATCAAAATCTCTTATGAGGTTTTCCAATTTACACAATGCACCTTTTAAGCCTACACTTGCTTTAAACTTTTTAAGAGGTGAGAGATCTCCGAGGATCGGACGACCTGCATCGAAATCATGAGGATGAAAATAACTCATCGAATAATTACTTTTACCCATAAAATGGTGTATAACCGAATATGGAAAAAATCTAAAGTACCCTCCACCCGCATAGATAATCTTTGTGCGAAGTACCTCATCAAGACTCATTGGAAACTCTTTTATCGTTCCTATGTTTGTGTTTATCAAGACAGGCTGATCTGATCCAAATGTAGCAAACCCGCCATGTGCTCTTTTGGCAGGAAAGATAGAACAATCAATCTCAATTCCCTGAGATATCAATATCTCAAAAACCCAACGATTTTCTTCTTTTATAGAAAAGCCAGGGGCACGGTATGCTCGTATTTTTTTACCGGTGATATCTTCCAAAGATTTGATAGAAGTTTCTAAATCATTTTTAAAATCATTTATATTTTGCTCATATACTAATTGATGCAAGTTTGAGTGTGTAGCGATCTCATATCCCATCGCATCTAATCGCTTCACAATATGTGCATGATTTTTACTAAGCCAGCCTAAACAAAAGAAAGTTGCTTTTTGATTATATCTATCTAATATTTCCAATACACTATCGATATTTGCATCTAAACGATAATCAAAATTTTGCCACTGTTTTTCACCTTTTGTACTCTCATGATCGAGTACATGAAACCACTCTTCTACATCAAATGTCAATATCTTCATCGCTTAAAGTACCTCTTAAATTCATCTATATTACCTACCTCTATCAATTTATCACCATCTACTATCACGATTTTTTTACTTATCTTTGCCAGTGCAAGATCACTGTAGCTGTCTGTATAAAGTAAATCTATCTCCTCAATACCTCTTTGTTTCAATGCTAAAACTTTTTTTTCTTTGTAACAGTTAAACTTTAATCCAGATACTTTATCCCCGTCATATGATAGAACAGAACCAATAATATGAACATCTTTTGAAAACAATGGATAAAGATACTCTTCAAATGAAGCACTGATGATAAAATAATCATTTTGACTATCAACATGCAATGTTTCATATAGATTATTAAAAGGTATTAGCCTGGCATACTTTTGAGACAAAAGGGTTATATCATGTGATGATTTTCCTTTTAGAAACAATTCAACACCAATCTCTTTTAAGAGACTATTTGAAATAACTTTAAATTTCGCCAAAACCATACTTCCAATATATATCGTCAGTTTTGGAAAATCCAACAATGGATTTTTAATACTTGCATAAAAAAAACCAAATAATGTATCTTTGTAAGTAAGTGTCTTATCAAAGTCATAAACGATTATTTTTTCTGTCATGAAAATACCTTTTGATACAATCTTTTGAGTTTAGCAGGGTTGATAATGTTATAAAATGTAAATAAAAAACTACGCCAGTAGCTTGTATAGGTTGTATTGATATAACATGTATGCTTTGTATCAAAATTCCAAAAATTTTCTATACGTCCTTTACTCTGTATGTATCCCAAAAGCTCCCAGGGAAAGAACCAACGGATATATGTGTTTTGGTTGATTGTAGTTTTTTCTATTGGCTCTTTTAATGCACTTAGGCAATAATTAGTCATCATGTTTGCACCACAGAACTCTGAAAGCATCAACGAACCCCAAAGTCTAGGATTGACTTCTATGATTTTGTATTTATCTTCAGTAGCATCATATAAAAACTCTACCATAGCCAAACCAGACCATTGTAATCTTTCCAAAAGATCACAACCCAACTTTTTCAACTGGGGTTTTAGTTCACATTTTGAGTAGATACTAACTCCTCCCGAAGCTGGAAATGTTCGTATACGTTTATGCCCATAATATGAGATCATTTTACCTTGATCAAAGAGAAAAAAAGCTCCTTCCACATCTCTTGGATTTAGGAGTCTCTCCTGGATGATATACTCTTGCATTGGTAGTGCTTTACAAGCTAAAAGCTCATCTTTTGTATCTATGAAACGTATACCTACCGATCCTGAGCCACTTCTTGGCTTTATGATAAGTGATGCTGGTATTTGCTCTTGTTGTTTTAGATTTTTGTAATTGTACTCTTTTGGAACGGGTAATTTTTCACCTATACAAAAAGCTGAAAATACTCCTTTATCTCGTACAGTATCAAACGCTTTTTGCGGGGGGAGGTTGTGATAAAAGTTTTTGTATTTATGATCTTTTAAAAATTCATAAACTAAGATAGTTGTATCTTCTTCTATAGGAAAATAGACAAGCTTTTTTGAAGGATTTTTTTCTATTATGGAAGCTAAATCTTGTGTAAAATGTTCATCTTTTCTTAAAAGTTTTAATTTTTTACCATAGGCATTTTGTAAAATTGCTGCATCTATCTTGTTGAGATCATCACACAAGAAAATCTCTATCCCTTTATTTGTCAGAATATTTGCCAAATCAAAAGATTTTCTTGTAGAAATATCTGTAATCAGAACTAAAATATTATTATCAATAGACATGATAAATACAACCTTTTTAACTTTTATATCCAAATATGAAATAACTTTTATTTATGTTCAGAGAGTATTTGTGAACTAATTTTAAAGTATTTCAGCATTTTAGCAAAATCCCTTAAATGGGGGTTTAAAAGAGAACAATAAATTGAAATCTTTAACTTTGCCAACGTAAATCATAATATTTAAACACCAATCCTAATGTTACAAAATACAATAGTGCAAAAGCAGCGATTGTTGCATAAGCCGCACCACTAATTCCAAAAATTTTGATTAATATAATATTTAATACAATATTGACAATCGCAGCTACTAAAGAGATAAATCCTAAAGTCTTTACCCTATCTTGATACATCAAAAAACTAGCCAAAGGTTTACGCAATCCCTCAAAACTAAACCCTATAACCAAAAGCGGAATATAATGTAAAGAATCATTAAATTTTTCATCAATCATAATATCAAATATATAAGGTACTAGCTGTATATATATAAATGCACTAATGATCACAAATGCTTCATAAAGTAAAAGTGTTTTGATGATGAAGTTCATGTCACTAGCTTTACCGGTTTGAATTTTTTCAAAAAAATACGGTTCCCATGCTTTGATAGCAGAATCGTAAACGATATTTACGATGATAGACATTGTCATAGCAATGGTATAGATACCAACTGCTTCT
>JALSQA010000467.1 GCA_026985685.1 Campylobacterales bacterium
GGTTAAAAACACTTTTTATCGAAAATGGTCTCTTACCAAATACGATAGTACTCGATGCAAAAGGGGTAAATTTTACAAATTCACTGCCAAGAGAACCATTCTTTTATCAAAATTATATACCACCCAGCACACCTTTGCCACAAAATCTGATTCCTCGTCTGCCAAAAAATGAGGAGAAATTTTCAAAACAAAACACCAAACTTCCTGCAAAATATATCTTTATCCCCTTTCAGGTAGATTATGATACCCAACTCATCGTAAACTCCCCATGGATCAAAGATATGCGTGCCCTTTTTCAACTTTTTGAATCTATTCAAAATGATATAAAAGATCAACAACTTCATTTTATTTTCAAAGAGCATCCCTCTTCACTCATCGACTATCCAGACTTACATGAAAAGGCATCCAAAAACAGACATCTGCATATCATAAACGACCATTCAACTCAAGAATTAATAGAAAAAGCACAAGCAGTAGTCACCATAAATTCAACGGTAGGTATAGAATCTTTACTATTGGGTAAAAAAGTAATCGTCTTGGGAAATGCTTTTTATAACATAGAAGGTATCACTAAAACTGCTATGAATAAATCTGAACTGACTACAGTCATAAATGATCTTGATCACTGGCAACCTGATCCTCTCTTGAGGGAAAAATTTCTGAAATATCTCTATTTTGAATATCTTGTACCTGGCACTTTCGAGGAAGAAGATGTAAACCAGTACAATAAAATCAACCAGATTTTAAAAAAGCTCTAAAAACGACTTTCCCATCCTTCCCCATCGATGGCAAAAATCAAAGAATCACCATGTTTTAGGCTACTAAAGTGGTGCATTTTACGACTTTTCCAATCCTCTTTTTGGATATCAGGAGCTAGAAAAGTACGTATATGTTTTTGAGAAAAATGTTTTTCAGAAAGTGAAGTAATCTCTAGCAGGTGAAGTTTTTCACCATATCGTCTGGAACAATCCTGTGCAAAACGGTAAATCTTATTATCGATTTCTATGATATTTCCTCCACTTCTGGAATATTTTGAGTTATTTTCACAAAGAGGATTTTGTGGATGTGCTACTAATTGATCTTCGGGACTTTTTGCCGTATAAAGATGTAGATTGTCATTCGCATTTATAGATGTAAAAAAGTAAAATATTCCCTCTTTGATAAAGAGTGTAGTGTCTCTGAAATCTTCTCCATCCAAAAGAGTACGAAGATAGTGCCATTTTTTTAACGTATCATCAGCTTTATATAGTTTGACACTGTTGTCTTCCCCTCCTTCTGGAATCATATAGATATCATCTTTATAAGTGAAAACAAAAGGATAAGACAGGTGGTAAGATTCTTCTAAAACCACACCCTGATAGTGCCAATTTTTCAAATCTTCACTCTGACACATAGCGATTACACCTTTGTTTTTATCCTTATCTTTGAGTTCAAAAAAGCAGTACCACAAACCTTTATGCTGACATAAAAAGGGATCAGCAACAAAGGCAACTTCTCTTTCAACTATATCTGCTTTGGAGATAGCGGGATATTCAGGTAGTGAAAGAGATGGAAAATCAGCTATTTTACATTTGGATATACCAATTTTCCAGGCACTTTTTCTAAAAAAAATTCTTTTTAATAGTTTATGCATGATTTAAAATGCTCCTCTTTTATCATACAATGTTTTTTAAAACCAAAAGCATGAATTAGGTTATTATACAGTTTTTCAATCTCTAAAACATCATTTTCTAAAAAGATATTTAAAAATAATAGTTTACAAAAACTCTTGTGTTTTTAAAGGATTCTTTTTTATTCACTTTATCATCAATATCACTATATATTACATCAATGCTCAAGTTATCTTTCAAAGCATAGTTTGCAAGTAAATCCATTTCATGCATTTTCACATTTTTACCTTTAAGATGTGAATTAGATATCATAAAAGAGAGACCTTCTATTCCTATTTTTGTTGCATCATAAGATAAACTTGCAAATAACACATCACCATCACTCCCCGCATCGGCAAGTGTTAAATGTTCACTACATGTAAAAAAAGGTCCTGCTCCATAAAAATTTTCTGCCTCTTGATCATTGGTAGAATCTGTTTTATTGTATGCAAATGTAAAATCTAATCCACTCTGGGGATGTCCAATCTCTGCTGATAACCCTGTAATTTTTGCTTTTTTATTCTCTTTGTGATTTTGTATAGCATACTGGGCACCAAATGCATACTTAACTTCTTCATTTGAACCTTCATATCCTGCTTCAAGATAGATAATCTCTGCTTGATTTTTAATATGATAATACCATGTCTGTAGTGATATATTGTGAATACCTTCATACACTATACCTAACATTTCAAGAGCATCATTGCCGTTGATTTTACTAAAATGTTCTGGCATTGAAGCATCAATACCTGCCATTTTTGTTACATATGAAAGTGTAATTGTTGTATCTTTTAAATCATTATTACGAAGTGTATATGCTTCATAAAGATCAGGTATCATCCCAATATCATCACTATCCAAAAAAGGTGTATCAAGCACTTGTCTTCCAAGTGTAAGATATGTATTTTGTAAATTTGCCTGTATATATGCTTCACCTAAAAGTTGATAATTTCTATTTTGTGTGCTATAAAAAGGGACACCATTATTGTTGTGTTTATTTAAAGCATTAACACTATAAAAACCTACTCCTAAGTTAGTACCATAAAATTTTTCACTCTCATATTTTAACATTCCACCTATAGCTATATCTGTAGAGCTTTTATCTTGCTTATGTTGTTCTATGCCAAGTCTTATATTTCCTTGTGTCTTAGCCTGAACATAACAGGAGAGTAGAAGCAAAATCCCTAAACTATACTTCATCTTCTATTCTTTGTACTTCTATTTTGTCCATCTCTCCTTTGCGAAGTGCTACTAGAGAGTTACCAACTTGAAGTTCTACATTATTTTTTCCCAATGAAAATGCTTTTATTTCAAACTCTACACCAGGATATATTCCAAATGATTTCATCCTGGCTTTTAGTGTTTTTCCTGCATTTATGCCTACTATTTGACCCCTGTCACCTTTATTTAAATGATAAATATTAATCATGTTAAAAATACTCCTGCTATTTTGTATGCTATAAAACTTAAAACCCACGCTGTTGAAGTTGTAAATATGAAAAGATACACTAAATACTTTACGCCACCAGCCTCCCTTGTAAATACAGCCGATGCTGCAAAACAAGGCAGATAAATCATGACAAATACTATAAAAGATATTGCAGTAGGCAAAGGGATATTTTTTTGTATCTGAGTTTTAAGAGTGTTTGATGTTTCATCCACACTTCCAAGAGAATAAAGTACACCCAATGTCGAAACCACTACTTCTTTAGCTGCCAATCCAGCCTCAAGAGCTACACTTAACTTCCAGTCAAGCCCAAGTGGTGCAAAAAATGGCTCTGTCGCTTTACCAATTTGCCCTAAATAACTATTTTCTAAAAGTTTAGATTCTAATTGGTTTTCAAGTTCTGTTTTTTGTGTTTTTGTTTTTGCCTGTTCTATCTTGTTTTGGTACTCTTGTTGTAACTGTGGATATTTTGGATAGTTACTAGCAAACCATACTAATACTGAAGCAGCCAATATAAATGTACCTGCTTTTTGCAAATACATCTTTGCCTGTGAATAAACTGTATGCCAAAGAAGTTTAAATGATGGCAAACGATACTTTGGCATCTCCATAACAAAAGGTTCATCTTCTCCTTTGAAAACCAAAATATTAAGTACTTTTGCAGCTCCCAATCCTAGTAATGCACCAGCAATATAGATCAAAAACAACATGTTTCCTGCAACATCCTTTGCAAAAAAAGCACTCGTAAAAAGAACATAAATAGGCAATCTAGCACCACAACTCATAAAACCTATGATAAAGAGTGTCAAAAGTCTATCTTTTTCATTTTTTAATGTTCTTGCCGCCATATATGCAGGAACAGAACACCCAAAACCTGTCACAAGAGGTATAAAACTTTTTCCATGAAGTCCAAACTTATGAAAAAATCCATCAAGCAAAAAAGAGACACGACTCATATATCCTGTCGTTTCAAGCAATGCTATACCTAAAAACAAAATCAAAATATTTGGCAAAAACATAATCACAGCACCCACACCAGAAATCATACCATCAGAAATGAGTGATCCAAGTTCTCCTTGTCCAAAAATATTCTTAGCACTATCTCCCAATGCAGTAAAAAACATATCAATATAATCCATAGGAATAGCACCAAGTTCAAAAGTCAACTGAAACAAACCCCACATCAAAAATAAAAAGATAGGAATTCCAAAATATTTATTTATCAAAATATCATCAATCTTTTCTGTTATGGTTTTTTCTTTTTTGTGCTCTATTTGCTGTACTTCTCTTGCTGCACCTCTGGCAAATGCAAGTCGTTCATCTTCAAAAATCTCATCTAAATCTTTAGTACCATAGTGGATATAAATATGCTGCAATGAAGCTCTGATAATAGGTAAAAGCTCTATCCATATTGGTTCATCATGAAGTTTTTTATAGATCTCTTTATCTTCTTTGAGAAGTTTTACAGCTACTTTCTCATGTGGTATAAGACAAGGAAATTTTTTCTCTTGGAAAAAGTTAACTATCGTTGATATCTCCTCCTCTATCACATCACTATATAAAATCTTTGAACCTGTTTTTGGTTTTTGAAAAACTTCTACAATAGCATGTTTTAAGGCTTCTATGCCACGTTTATCAGATGCAGAGGTCTCGATCACAGGTACACCTAAAATATCACTAAGCTGTTTTGAGTCAATATGAATATTTTCTTTTTCAGCTTCATCCATCATATTCAGTGCAATAACCATCTTTTTGCCTGTTTCTAAAAGCTCTGCTGTTAAAAGTAAATTTCTCTCCAAATTAGTAGCATCTATTACATTTACTATCAAATTGTAATCTTCATGTTCGATGAATTTTTTGGTAACTTTTTCTTCTATCGTATACTCATTTAACGAATATGCTCCTGGCAAATCAATAATATGGATATCATAATCTTGACAACTTACCTCATCGCAATACTTAAACTCTATCTCTGTTTTATCTACTGTAACACCACTAAAATTACCTACTTTAAGTTTAGCGTCACTGATGGCATTGATAAGTGAACTTTTACCAACATTTGGTTGTCCAGCTAATGCCACAACTATTTTTTGCATCTATTTCCTTTTGGAGTATTTTGATATTTATTTTCAAATTCGTGAAATTGTAGCTCAAATTATCTTAAATATAAGTTAATTTTGAAAATGTTTTTCATTATTATATTTTTTCTCTTTTTAGGGTAAAGTATTGTTTATCTTTGTCGATTTAAGTCTATATAACACAAAAGGAATTTACATGATGAAAATATTTTTAACACTATTTGTTGCCTATTTTGCAACTACTTCTTTACAAGCTGATACAAATTTGAAAGACAAACATCAAGATGATTTACAAGTATATCGAATGATTAAAGAAAATGTCATAGCACATGAGAGTACAACATTACTATCCAAAAGAGATGCAAAATCTTTTAAAAGAGATAAAGAAGTTGATACACAAATATCTTTAGCAAATATAAGAAGTATAGAAATAAGCACCCGTAATAAGCAGTTTCAAAGAAGAGAGAGACTAGCAAAAAATATTAATTTTTAGGATCTTTTATGCTATAGTCCCATCAAAAAAGGATTTTTATTGAAAAAAATATACTATAAAACACTATTTTTCATAACTGTTATAGCTGTATTGTACTTTGCTATAACAGTTGATGATCACATGAACTTTGACTGGGAATATCTTGACAAACTAAAACATGCTTTTGCATTTTTTACACTCTCTTTGTTGTTAAATAGATCTTCATCAAGTTATGATGCAAGATTACGAAATGTAACTGCATTGTTATTGTTTGGAATTTTTATTGAAATTGTACAACTATTTATACCTTATAGAGATTCAAGTGTTTATGATGTGATTGCAGATTTGGTAGGTATTTTTACTTTTCAAATATCATTAAGTTTATACAGGTCTAGCAAAAAACTTTATCAACCAGTTTTTTAACATACTAAAAGAATGTGGCAAGAAATACCACATTCTACACTACTTTTGTTTCTTCCCTAAAAAACCGTATTGTTTTTACTATTTACCTCTATTTATGCTATACTTTCATGATCAGGAGGTGTATAAGATGGGAACTTTTATAAATAGTATCAACAATCTTATTACTTTGCCTACTACATTTTCACAAAATAGACAAAATGATTTTGTTAAACAAAGTATCCAAAACAGTATAATTGATACTGTAAATTTTTCTGATCAGGCACAAAAATTATTTGATATTGGTAGTATTG
>JALSQA010000468.1 GCA_026985685.1 Campylobacterales bacterium
ATCTTTTTTGGCCAAAGCACTTACCAACATTGTAGGAATAGCTGACGCATCAGCAAAAGGTTCATCATAAGTTTTTGCTAATTTAGGGATGATATCCAAAGCGTCTTTTTGCGTGCAATAGTACTCGGTATGCTCTGTCCCTAGATGTCTGGCGACGGCTTTTGCATATGGAGCTTCATCAAATCCTTTTTCATGAAAACCGATGGTAAATGTTTTGATTTTCTGTGTGTGGTTTGCCTGTAGTATTGAAGTTACCAAGGTACTATCATAGCCACCGCTTAAGAAAACGCCAACGGGTACATCAGATACCATTCTATAAGAAAAAGCAGAAGTAAAAAGACTCTTTAACTCCTCTTTTGCTTCATTTTCACTTATATCTATCTTAGGTTTATTGTAGTATGTATAGATATCCCAGTAACATTTTTCTTCTATCTTTTGAGTCTTTAAATCTACTTCGAGATAGTGTCCGCTTTTGAGCTTAAAACAGTTTTCAAATATCGTATGAGGTGCGGGTATATACTGATAAGTCAAAAAAAGTGCAACACTTTCAAGGTTTATTTTTTTGTTAAAATCTGGATGTTTATGAAAAGCTTTTAACTCACTTGAAAAAAGTAAAAGATCATCCTTTTTGTACCAAAATAGTGGTTTAACCCCTGCACGATCGCGTATGAGAAAAAGTTTTTTTATTTTTTTATCAACAATAGCGATAGCAAACATACCATTAAATCTATCTACACATGAAATACCCCATTTATGATAAGCTTTGAGTATCACTTCGGTATCACTGTGGGAGTTAAACTGATATCCAAAAGAGAGTAATTCTTTTTTTATCTCCTGAAAATTGTATACTTCACCATTGTAAATGATATGAATATCTTCATGTACCATTGGCTGATGTCCACTATGAGAGAGATCAAGGATACTCAAACGTTTATGACCTAATCCAATAGATCCATTTTGTGTGGTATTTAAAACACTCACACCTGTATCATCAGGACCTCTGTGATGAAGGGTTTGTGTCATTTGCTCTATGATAGATTCATCACTACTATCAGAAAAGTTTACAAAACCAGTGATACCACACATCTGTCAAACCTCCACTTGGTGATGAATATAAGAGTAATCAAACTTGATATTATCATCATATTTTTCTTTGAGCGAATTTATAATCATACCTGCATTTTTAATATTTAACTGTTTTACCATATGATCAATATCTTTAATATATTTTTTTTCACTAAATTCAGACTTTACGACAAACAGTACAACATCAGCATACTTCATCAAAGCCAGGGCATCTGAAACATAATTTACCGGAGGTGTATCCAATACGATATAATCATATGATTTTCGCAACTCATCCAATAGTTCTTTCATCTTTTTGGAAGAGACTAACTCTGTTGGATTTGGTGGAATT
Source organism: Campylobacterales bacterium (assembly GCA_026985685.1). Taxonomy (GTDB): domain Bacteria; phylum Campylobacterota; class Campylobacteria; order Campylobacterales; family QNZT01; genus QNZT01. The sequence continues at coordinate 1,418 of JALSQA010000468.1, forward strand.
TTTCCTGATGTAACTATATAAAAATTTTCATAAGGTTCACTTTGCCAGATCACTTTTTTAAACTCTTTTTTACCTGAGAGTACATCACTCATTCCAACTTCATTACTAAGTCCAAACTTTCTGTGAAGTTCAGGCATACGCATATCCAAAGAGAGTACAATCGCTTTTTTCTCTCCCATACCTAAAACAGTCGCAAGATTAGCAGCAAAGGTGGTTTTACCTTCATTTGGCACACTTGAAGTAACTAAAATCACTTTACTATCATTTTCTGATACGATATAATCAAGATTGTTTCTAATCTTTCTTAATGCCTCTGTTGCCCTTGAATGTGGATCTTCTATGGCATATGCACGGTTATATTTTTGATCTGATACATATGGTATCTTCCCAAAAACTGGTACAGAAGTTAAGTTTTGTATATCTTGTACTGTTTTGATCTTTGTATCCATCATACTTCTAAGCCATGTATGTAAAAGAGCAAAAACAAAACCTAAAAATATCCATGTCGCAAGGATAATCGACAGTTTTGGTGAGAGTTTTTCTTCTGGTAATTTTGGATAATCAAGCACTTTTTTATCAGGAACGATAGAAGCTTTTCTAAGAGAAATTTCTGATTGTTTCTCTAACAAAAAGTTATAAATTTTATCATTTACACTAAATAAATTTTTATATCTTGTCAATTCGATATCTTTTTGAGGCAATTGACTCAAAATTCCATTGTACTCATCTATAACACTCTTTAATACAACTACTTTTTTATGTACACGATCATATATCCCCTGTGCTACTTTCTGGATATTGCTTTTAACATTTTGTATAGATTGATTTACAGATATCACTTTAGGGTGGTTGGCTGTATATATCTCATCTAATTCTACTTTCTGGGTTTGTAACTGCTGTAATTGTGTGACGAGATTATTAAGGATTGGATACTCTTTAGATAGTGAACTAATAGCACTATAATTTCCTTGCTGGATATCATTATATAGTTTATAAACTATGACATACTCCATCTGTGCTGTTTTGTATTCTTCTTTGAACTGGTTAAGTCTTTTGATAGTTTCAAGTGTTTGTGCTTTGATATTGGCTATTTTATTTTTCTTTTTAAATCCCTGAAGTGATATCTCTGAGAGTTTTAGTTTTCTACTCACTAAGGCTAACTGTTCATTGATAAAATCTAATGTTCGACTTTGTTCCTGGAGAAGATCTTTTTTTATATAGTGCATATAACGATTGATGTAAACATCTAAAAAATCCTTGGTTCGCTGGGCAATACTATCCTGGTATGTAATCATCAATACATGAGATTTAAAAGATGCAGGTTTTACTGTGAAATTTTTACGAACTTTTGATAAAACTTTCTCTGGATTGAGTAAGGTAAAATAGTAATTTTTACCTTTGAAATCTTTGATTTTTTCAATGATAAAGTATGATTTTTTATAGTGAATTGGTGTACCATAAACAAAAGTTGCATCTATGGATAACTTTTTAGCTTGTTTTAATAAGCCTATTTTATTTAAAATCTTTGATTTTATTTTAGCTAAACTACCCTCTTTGATTTTTAGATGAAAATGTTTTTCATCTATGTCTGTGATCTCTATTTTTTTGTTAAACAGTACCTTATCGTTAATTGTTACTTTTTTTAATATAAATGGCAGTCCACGATAAAGTTCAACTGTTTTAAAGCCTCTTTTTTCAAAATATGCCGTATGCATGGAGAGATTTTCAATACTCTTTTCAAGCAAAAAATTTGAACGTAAAATATCTATCTGTGTCTCTATACCTACATGATTTGCAGGGGCATTATACTCTATGTCATTTTTTTGAAATGGTATTTTTTGTTGCACTTCAACGGTAGTGTATGCCTGGTAAATTGGTGTACTAAAGTAATATATTAATATCCCAGCCAAAATAGATAACAATAAAATAAGTAAATTAGTCCATTTATATTTAATAAACTGTTTAAATATAGTTTTTAGTATATTTTGATCATCATTTACAGAGATTTGCATGTTGTTGAAACCTTTTTAGATATTTCCATTAAATCGGTAATATAAAAAAAGTTTTTAATTTTCTAAAATATCATATAAGTTTTGCATAGAAAACTCTTTTTCAAACCTCACAAGACTTTTTGAAGCTTTTTTGATTTTACTCTCTCTGTAATCTTTATCTTTTAAAGCATATATTAATTTTTCGGACAACTCATTTACATTTCCCACTTCAAATAAATCTCCGTATTGACCATTTTTTAGTATTTCTGTAGGTCCTGTTTTACATTTTGAAGATATCACAAATACTTCACAAGCCATAGCTTCTATCAAGACAGTTGGCAAACCCTCGTATACAGAAGAGAGTACAAAGGCTTTTGCATTTTTCATCCAGACAAAAGGATTGAGTTTTCTACCCAAAAAGAGTATTTCATTTTCAAGATGTTTACCCTTTACCATATCTTCCAAACTACTTTTACTAGGTCCATCACCTATGATATATAGTTTCTCTTTTATTTTGTTTGAACGATATAATTTTTCGTAAGCCAAGATCAATGTTGTCAAATCTTTTTGATGCTCATCAATTCTTGTTACAGTACAAAAATAATCATCATCTAATAAACTTTTTTCATCATCATTTAGCTCTTGTTTTTGCGTGGATTTAGTTTTCATAGTTTCAAAATCAAAAGGATTATAAACCATTTTAACCCTCTGTCTATCCAAACTTGGACAAAAATCAATAAGCTGTTCTCTCATCTCTTCAGCAATAGTAACGATATAATCATACTTTTTTAATTTTGCTTTATAGTTATTTTTAAAAATCTTTCTCAACTTACCAAAGAAATGCTCAACCGAACCGTGTAACCATATAATATGTTTTGCTGATTTGTCACTCGTTATATATGATGGTAAAAATTGATAAAAACTAATAGTATAGTCATACTTACCATTTTTTAGTAAATACTTTACTTTCGTATGGTAATAATAACAATCAGTTAAAACAATCATAGAATAAAGAAATAAGTTATAAATTTTTTTCTCTTTTCCACGTGTTCTGAAACCATATATAAATTTTGAAAGTTTTTCAGGTTTGATATACGTATAAGATATCTCTTTTGGTATCAAATGTTCTAATGTATTTCCATCTTTTCCCATGTCAAAATCAATGATTAAATCAACACTATATCCTTTTTGAATCAATCCATTTAAATACTCAATCGATACTCTTTCAAGACCACCAACTTTGGTAAATGGGAGATAAAACAATACATTTTTCACAATAATCAACCTCCTTGTGCTTTGTGTTAGACAGATTTATTAACGCACCAAATAGTAGCCCAGGTTTTATCTGCTTAACTGTATAACGACATTTAATAATTTATGTAAAGTTTTTTTTAAAAAGGAATATTATTTACTATCATGACATATACAATATTTTTTTTATAAACCATATAGTATATTTACATTATTAAACCTTTTGGGTAGGTAAGAAAAAGATTTTTTAATTATCTAGTTAAGATTTTTATATAATAATTTTATTTTTCTTTTATTTTTGTCAAATAATATATAATTACAAAACCATGTGTTAATATAACTTCAAATTTTAGTTAATATCATATAAAGTTTACAATTTTACACATTTTATAAAATGATTTACTATTTTGCCGATTTAATAAATATAATGTCCAATACCATTAAAGTTAAGGAATGATTATTTTTGGAAATGGAGACTTTAGTCCCATCTATATGGAAGTCAGGCTAAAGCAAGACTTCCATAAAACTTTTTAATTTAATGGTATTGAATGACACATATAAATATAGAATAATTTATAAGGATAAAAAATGTCAAATTCTGGTGATGGTATAGAAAGTAAAAATGCAAATTGGCAATTTAACGGCGAAATGGTTGAGAACTTTGAAAAACATGTTGCAAAATCAGTACCATTATATACTCAAGGTCACAGACTTGTAGAAAATTTGAGTGATTATTTTGTAAAAAATGACTCTATCTGTTATGAACTTGGCTCTTCAGCTGGTACACTTATATCCAAAATTGCAAAAAGACATGATTTCAGAGATGCCCACTTCTTTGGTATAGAGATCGAAAAAGATATGATAGACCAGGCAAATAAGCTATACCAAAACAAAAATCTTACCTTTTTACACGAAGATATGACGACATATGATTTTAAACCTTCAGACCTCATCATCGCATATTATACTATACAGTTTATCCACCCAAAACTGAGACAAACACTTATAAACAAAATCTATGAAAGACTAAACTGGGGTGGTGCTTTTATCATGTATGAAAAAGTTCGTGCAAATGATGCTAGATTTCAAGATATCATCTCAAATCTTTACATGGAATATAAGCTAGAACAAGGCTACAACCCAGAAGAGATCATATCCAAAGCCAAAAGCTTAAAAGGTGTCTTAGAGCCATTTTCTACACAGGGAAATATCGACATGCTAAAACGTGCAGGTTTTGTAGATATCATCTCTATCCAAAAATATATGAATTTTGAAGGTTTTCTGGCGATCAAATGAAAAACACAATCACACTTTTAAAATGGCTTCTAAATCGTATATGGTATAGTAAAAGAGTTTTATATATTTTACGAGATAAACTCATCTATACAAAGTCAAGCCAGATTTTTTATAAACGTGCCCCTATGGTTGATTATGAAATATATCATACTAGATTTTATAACTTTTTGGGTCGTGTACTATTTGGAATCAAAGAGGTCATTGCCCTTTTGAGCAACAATAAAATATTTAAAAAATCTATCCACTTAGAGGGATATGACAAAATAGATATCTCTAAACTTTATGAAAAAGGATCAAATGATATCCTTTGGCCACCTTCTGTGTTTACAGAACTTAGTAAACATCATGTAAGTGATGAATTTATACAAA
>JALSQA010000469.1 GCA_026985685.1 Campylobacterales bacterium
GAGAGATAACTGATAAAATTTCTTCTTGAATTATCCATTAGGAACTCCTTTGTTTTATCTAAACAGTGTAATAATAAAACAAAATAGTGAAAGAAATGAGGATAATTCTTTTATCGTTCATCCAAAAAGGCTGTAAGGGGTGTCATACTGGCATGAGTGTTGGAGGACAGAGTATCCAACACTTTCCTCTTAGACGATATATTGGTGATATTTTTAAAACTGAGCCTTTTCCATTTAGAAATATTGGTGGATTTTTAGGTAAAGATAATGATAAAAAATTTCGTGTTCCTATCTTGAGAAATATCACAAAGACAGCACCATATTTTCATAACGGAGCAGTTAAAGATCTAAAAGAAGTTATAAAAATCATGAGCCGATATCAAATAGGAGAAGAGTTTAGCCCAGAACAGATAGAAGATGTGATAGCTTTTTTCAAAACATTAGAGGGGAAAATTGTCCCTTATGATGTCAATCTCACACCAGAAGCAAATCTCTCACACTACAATCTTAAAGGAAGTAATCTATCAAATATGGATCTTCATGGTATAAATTTAAAATATGCCAATTTACAAAACTGTAACTTTTTTGAAACCAATCTCAAAGGAGCAAATCTGGCATTTGCAAAAGTTAAGGGTGCTAACTTTACTTCGGCTGATCTTAGATTTGCTAGTTTAAATTATGTAGATTTACGAAAAATTGATTTTATAGAAACACAACTCCAGGGGATAAATCTCCAGCACGCTCTTTGGAGGGGAGGAAAGGAGTGTGCCAAAGGTTCATTTGGTAAATGTTTGTAATTTAGCTAATTTTTAAAGTCCAAAGAAATTATGAATATAAGCTTTTTCATGGTCGTTTTTTAATGTAATGGTTTTGATAGTTTTATTATTGTCATCGACAATGATAAGAGTATTTTGCTCTCTTTGTAAATGTTTTTCGCCCCAATCTTTTTCAAGATTATCCAAAACATTGTAAACTTCTATATTTGATGGTTCAATCTTTTCATCAGTTTTTGTATTTCTTATACGAAGTCCACCTATTTTTTTTTCGATTTTATACGGGATGTATGGTTTTAGTTGTTCATATACTCTTTTATCTCTACTTTGGGGCTGACCTTTTATAAATGCGACTAAAGCTAACATCAAAAATCCTAATCCCAATGCTAAGGGTAGGTATTTATTATATTTTTTCATGATATTCCTTCTATGAGTGTACTTTATCAGATTTAGGGTAAAATAGGATTGATATAAGTCAAAAATAAATCAAATTTTATCAAGTATAATAATACAAAGGTTATCCCTCATTGCCATTAAGTTAAGAAGTTTTTTGGAAGTCTTGCTTTAGCTAGACCATCAATTAGATGGGACTAAAGTCACCATTTCCAAGTATAAAATATAAGCTTAATGGCAGTTGAGGTATCTATAAAATCAAAAAGGTACCAAATTTTATGTCAGAAGAATTAACTGCCCAATTACTATCTATCATCCAAAAGCAATTTCCTTTAACTAAACATCCATATCTTGAAATAGCCCAAATGCTAGATATAGAAGAAAAAGAGGTGTTAGAGATTTTGCAAAAACAGAAAGATCAAGCTATTATCAGACAGATTTCACCTATCTTTGATACTAAAAAGTTAGGATATAGTTCATCACTTGTTGCATTTATGATAGATGAAGATAAGATTGATCAAGCAGTAGAAGTTATCAATTCGCATCCAGGTATCTCTCACAATTATGAAAGAGATCATGATTTCAATATATGGTTTACTCTTGCTGTTGCACCTGATTCTAAGCTAGGGTTAGAAAAGACAGTAGAGCTTTTGGCTCAAAAAACAGGGGCTAAAGATGCGATTATCTTACCAACACTAAAGATGTTTAAAATTGCTGTAAAACTAAACACTACTGGTAAAGATGCGAAAAAAGAGAAAATTACCAAAAGAAAATTTAAAGATATAATATTAACACCACTACATCATGATGTTATTTTACATACACAATATGATTTACCTATAGTGCATGAACCTTTTGGTGATGTAGTGAAAAAACTAGATATTTCGTATGAAACATTGTTTAAAACACTAAATGAGTTACAAGAAGCTGGTCTAATGCGTCGATTTGCAGCAATTTTAAATCATCGAAAAGCAGGATTCAATGCCAATGCTATGGTAGTTTGGGATGTTGATCCCAGTAAAGGTGAAGAGATAGGTAAAAAAGCGGCTGAATTTTCTGCTGTAAGTCACTGTTATCTTCGACCAAAGTATGATAATTGGCCATATAATCTTTTTACGATGGTTCATGGAAAAACTACTGATGAGACAAATTCGATTATAGAATCTATCGCTAGTGAGATAGAACATAGATCAAAGAGACCTTTATATTCGACAAGAGAGTTTAAAAAAGTAAGGATCAAATACTATACACCTGAGTTTGAAGCTTGGGAAAATCAGATAACAGGAGAAGTATCTTGAATATGTTTTTAGAATTGGAAGCTGGCAATCTTACAATAGGATTGTTTTTTTTATTGATAGCAACTATTGTGGGAACACGACCATTTGTAAGAAGTGGAGTTAAAAAATTTATTTTTGCAACTGTAATTGCTGTTTTTACTATTTTGATAGCAGGACATTATATCATCACTACTAACAGGATGGAAAGTGTAAAGAGTGCATTTGGGGATGGTAAAAAGATAGAATGTGAAAGTAGATTGAATCGTAAAGCAGCACAATCTGTGATTGTTAGTAAAAAATTGGGTTGGAAGTTAGAAGGTGATCTATTTTCAAATCCAAATTATGAGCGTACTTTTCATACTGCAAGGTGTATTGTCAAAGTCAAACCAAAACTTGATATAAAAAAGTAGTTTAGTATTATGTATTCTACTATTATGTTTATCCATATTGTAGCGGCTGCTACATGGATTGGTGGTTCTATGCTGTTGTTTGCTTTGGGCGTTTTTATGCGTGATAAAGAGGCTCAAAAAGTTGTCTATTTTTATATTGGACCAATTTATGGTTATTTTGAGTCGGTTGTTTTGGCTGTATTACTGATCACTGGAAGTTATATGTATGTTGTAAATGGTTTTCATGATAATCCAGAAAAATTTACCTATGAGTTGGGATTTTATATGCATATCAAGATTGCACTTGTAGCATTGATTACCATTGCTACAGCTATTCATATGTATATATCCCTAAAGACAAACGGTAAAGATAAAACACTCAAAGAGAAACTCCTTGCCAGAGGTACATCTTTGTTTATCTTTGTTTTAAATTTTGTGATTTTGTGGTTGGCTATTCAGATCAGGACGATATTATAGTCCATGTGACCAGTATCGAATCGGTCCTGTATCGATATGCATGAAACCAGAACGTGGGTAGTAACCAACTCCACCTCGTCTGAGAAAGTGTGCTAATTTTTTGAGATCTTTTAGTTCAGTCCCTGGAAGATTGATATCTATAGCACGTGCTTTTAAGTGAAAGCTGTTTTTAGCTACACCTTCGGTATGTTTTCTAAGCATAGCATTTGTTTTTGGTGATCTGTATCCAGAGATCACTTTAAATGGTTTATTTGTATCTCTTATTAGTTGGATGGCATAGAGTAAGTCTAAAAGTTTTACATCCATTTTTTGAACATCACCTGTTCGATAGTCTCTTAGAAAATGGTTGATTTTTGCTAGTTCTGAGTCTACAAAATGATCTTTTGCCCAGTATGTTGCTTTTAAGTGTTCACCTGTATGGATATTGTAAAATTTGATACTTCTATCTACTGGCAATCTGTATGCAAAAAGTTCATATGGACTGACACTCAATCCAGCTCCTAGTATGATGCTTTTTTTCAAAAAATCTCTTCGATTAAGCATATTTCATTCCCCTATGTATCATGATTATAGACCAAATCGGCATTATCTGAAATAACTTTAATTTTTTTAGGAAATAAATGAAATGATTAGTTTATATCTGCCAAAGAGTGGCAGATATTTTTTATTTTGGAAAGTTTATTTATAAGTTTTACAAAAGTCGGTAATTCTTTTAATACCCTCTTTGATATTTTCTTCGGAAGTAGCAAAAGAAAATCTAAAGTATCCTTCACTACCAAATCCAATACCAGGAACAACAGCTATTCCTTTGTCTGCTAATAAATCTTTACAAAACTGCATAGAGTCATTTGATACTTTTTTGATATTGATAAATAGATAAAAAGCACCAGCAGGGGATTGGACAGAAAGATCTTCACTTTGGTTAAATAACTCTACTGCAAGATCACGGCGTTTTTGAAACTCTTTACGCATCATCTCTATATCATCATCAGCTCTTCCATCAAGTCCAGCTATTGCTGCTTTTTGAGTGATAGAGTTTATATTTGAAGTGCTTTGTGACTGTAGTTTTTTCATCGCAGCTACAAGTTCATCATTTGGTGATGCCAGATAGCCAAAACGCCATCCAGTCATAGCTACTGATTTGCTTAAACCATTAACAGTAACTGTTCTTTGAAACATATCTTCATTGACACTTGCAACGGCAGTAAATTCTCCATCATAGATAAGTTTTTCATACATCTCGTCAGATATAACTGTAATATCTGTATCTTTTAATACTTCACTAAGAGCTTCAAGTTCCTCTCTTGTATATACTGCACCGGTTGGATTGGATGGAGTTGTTAAGATTAGTATTTTTGTTTTTGGGGTGATTGCTTCTTTTAACTGTTTTGGTGTGATTTTAAAGCCATCCACATCTTCTGTCTGAATAAAAACAGATTTCCCACCACTATAAGTAACTAACTCAGGATAAGTGACCCAGTAAGGACTAGGGATGATAACCTCCGCACCATCTTCTATAAGTGCTTGAAATAGATTGAAAAGTGAGTGTTTTGCACCATTACTAGCTATGATTTGTGATGGTTTATATTCTAAGTTGTTATCTCTTTTTAATTTATCTGCTATTGCCTGGAGAAGTTCAGGGATACCTGGAACTGCTGTATATCTTGTAAAGTCATCATTAATTGCTTTGATGGCTTCATCTTTGATTACTTGAGGTGTACCAAAGTCTGGTTCACCAGCTGAAAAGCTGATGACATCTTTACCCTGTGCTTTAAGTTCTCCAGCAAGTGTAGAGATAGCGATGGTTAGTGAAGTAGAGAGTGAGTTGATTCTTTTTGTCAGCATAAAAACCCTTATTTTTTATGCTGATTATAACAAATCAGGGGGTAAAAAGGGCTTAAATTATTCTCTAAGATGTCATGATTTCATAAGGGCGTTGTATCTTTTGTATCAAAAGATTTACACTGACATTTCTTGATTCCCTTGCAAACTCTTTTCCATCAAGATATACCAATATAGTAGGTACAGAAAATATATTAAGGTTTGCAGGAATTTGAGGTGCTTTTGTACTATCTATAAAAACTTGTTCAATTTTTGGAAAGTTTTGTGAAAAAGCTTCTATGATCTTTGGTTTTAAGGCATGACATACATTGCATGCAGGGGTAGAGAAATAGACAAGTACCCCTACATTATTTTGAATAATTTCATCTAAAGCTTGAATTGATGCAATATCTTCTCTCATGCTTTAAGCCTTCGTTTTTGGTATTGTAATTTCTAAAATACCATCTTTGTAGTTGGTTTTTATGTTTTGGATATCGGCATCTTTTGGAATTGCTATGAAAAGTTGTTTTTTGCTATGAACCTCTTTCTTGACTACAACACCATTTTCTTCTCTGTTCTCATTGTAAACATGATTTATGAGTATACGAATAAAACCTCTTTTTACTTGTACATCAACTGCACTTTTATCATTTCCAGGAACTGCTGTCTGGAGATAATAGTGATCACCTTTATCTGTAAACTGTTCCATTTTTGGAAGGTTGAAATTTTTGAAAAGTCCTTTTAGAAAATCATCATTTTTGGATGCTTTTTGTAACTCTTGTGTCATTTGTAGCATCTCTTTTTGAAACTCTTGCATCCCATCTTGAAGTTGTTCTTGCATTTGGTTGATATTTTTTTCTATCTCATGTTTTACTTTTGGATTGCCAAATATATCTTTAAATATTTTGTTTAAATCATTTTTTAACTGTTTTTCATCTACAAGTGGTTCTTCTGGTTTAAGAGCAGATGAAGATGGAGTAGCTTTTTTAACTGTTTTTGTTTGCGGCAAAGTGTTTTTGTCTATTGTGACGGTGATTTTTGGTTCTTGGATACTTTTTTGAAGTCTGGCATCTTTCTTTCCTAAAAGATATGCTTGATATCCGATAATTCCAACAAGAATCAATCCTACAATAGCGATGAGG
>JALSQA010000470.1 GCA_026985685.1 Campylobacterales bacterium
AGTTGAGTTCACTTTCTCTACACCACGCATTTCCATACACATATGTCTAGCTTGTATTACAACACCTACACCTTTTGGCTGGATCACATCTGTGATAGCATCTGCTATTTGTTCTGTCATTTGCTCTTGAATCTGTAGTCTGCGTGCAAATACTTCTACCATTCTTGGAATTTTTGATAGACCTACCACTTTACCATCGGGGATATATGCAACATGAGCACGACCTATGATAGGAAGAAGATGATGTTCACACATAGAGTAAAATTCTATATCTTTGATGAGTACCATTTCATCATTGCTACTTGCAAAAAGTGCTTCGTTTAGTATCTCTTTTGGATCTTGTTTATATCCCTTTGTCATAAATTCAAATGCTTTATAAACACGTTCAGGAGTTTTAACAAGACCTTCTCTATCTGGATCTTCCCCAACTATAGAGAGGATGTTTTTTATTGATTGTTCAAATTGTTGTTTCTTTTTCATGCTGCGTATAGTAGCGTAAATTACCCCAAAAACCCATGAAGAACAATACCTGCTAAAATAATAATAAAACCGATCACTTCGGCAATGATAAAAGGTGGGGTCAATAAAGTTGAATACTCTTGAGAGTTTTTATATATGCTCTTCATGTTATTTCCTGTTAGTGAGTTATTTGTAAATCGTCCAAAAAGTTAAAAACTTTATTAAAATTCAATACAAAGTAAATAAAAATGTAACTATTTTTTGTAAAAAAAGTTTCACCTTCTTTGTGTATAATTAAGCGATAGACTCTACACAAGGAACTACCCATAAATTATCAAAACACAAAAGTTGAAGCTATATTATCAAACAACAAGAAGCTTCTAACAGAAATATATTTTGATTTACAACGATATTATGAAGCCAAATATGGTACAGATACACTTGTTTTGATGGAAATTGGGTCATTTTTTGAAGTTTATGAAGTCAATAACGACAAAGAGCAGATTGGTAAAGCTAAAGAGATTTCTGAACTTTTAAATATACAGCTAACAAGAAAAAATAAATCAATTCTTGAAAATTCAGTTCAAAACCCACTACTTGCTGGTGTTCCTTCTGTTTCGGTAGAACGTTATTTAAATCGTATCATTCAAAGTAAACGTTATACTGTGGTTTTAGTGAAACAAAAAGGCGAACCACCAAACGTTAAACGCTATGTTTCAAATATCATCTCTCCTGGTACAAATTTTGACTATGTATCAGAGCCAAGTGAAAACAATATAGCTTCTCTTATCATCGAAGAAAATAATGGCATCTATTCTGTTGGATATAGTGCCATTGATGTGAGCACTGGCAAAACCATGATCAACGAAATACACAGTACTATAGAAGATAAAACTTTTGCACTTGATGAGGTATTTACACTTTTGCAGTCTTATCACACTTCTGAAGTATTATTGACTTTTGCTTGTGAAAAGATAGATAAAGACTGGGTACTTAGTTATCTGGAAATAATTGGAAATTATCATTATAGTTTCAACAAATGTCGCCTAAAGATTGCTTATCAAAATGAACTTTTTGCAAAAGTTTTTATGATTAAATCTTTTTTGACTCCTATTGAGTATCTGGATTTGGAGAGGTATGCTTTTGCTAGTGAAGCATTGGCTATTTTGTGTGATTTTATCATAGAACATGATTCTTCTTTGATTGAAAAGATGTATCGTCCTCGTTTTTTGACAGCTGATCGCTATGTATATTTGGGAAATAATGCATTAGAACAACTTGGTATTATCTCTCGAAATAGTAGTGATAAAACACTTTTACGTCTTATCGATCATACATCAACAGCTATAGGAAAACGTGTATTAAAGGAGCGTCTTTTAAATCCAATATGCGATTTGAAAGTTTTAGAAGAACGTTTTGCGTTAAGTGAAAAATTGATGCAAGATTATAGAAAGTTTGAAAATCTTCTAAAACAAATTTATGATTTAGAAAGAATTTTAAGGCGTATTAAATTAAAAAAGCTACACCCTTTTGAGTTAGGTTATTTATTCACATCGTTGGAATCTGTACGTGAAATACTCACTTTGCAAGGTGAACAAAATATTGATATAGATAAAACATTTGTTGAAGAGACAATTGATTTTTTACATCATTTAGTGCAAACGTTTGATTTGGATTTGTGTGCAAAAGTATCTAAAAACCAGATAGGAGAAAATTTCTTTCATGAAGGGATTTATCCTGCTATAGATATGTTAGTACATGAACAAAAGATGCAACTTTATAAGATAGAAACTATTGCAAAACATATTAATAGTCTATTTGAAACAAAAAGTGCAGAGTATGCAAGTGTAAGTTATTTGGAAAGTGAAGGTTATTTTATCACAATGACAAAAAATCGTTATATGTTGATAGAAGAGAGTTTACAAAATAGCTTTATCACAATTGATAACAATCACTACTTTTTGAAAGATTTTACAGTCAAAAAATTAAAAAATGCTGTCAAAATCACATCTGACCTCTTTGAAGAGATATCTTCTGTTTATATTGCAAATCAAGTAAAAATGGTTGCCCTTGTTAAAAAGCGTTACGATGAAAGTCTTGAAGATATAGAGAGTAAGTATGCTCTTTTTCTGGAGCAGATAATTATGCATATTGGTACACTTGATGTTGCTATTAGCAATGCAAAATGTGCCAAGTTATATAGGTATTGTAAACCAGAACTTCATCAAAAAAATGATAAACCATTTTTTGAAGCCATAGGATTACGTCATCCTATCATCGAATCACGTGAAGAAAATGGTATTTATATTCCAAATAATATCTACTTGGGAAAAAGACAAAAAGATATAAACCAAGATCATATTACACTTGAAGCAAGTAGTGATGATGAGGTGAGGGGAGTTTTGCTCTATGGAATCAACTCTAGTGGAAAATCATCTTTGATGAAGGGTGTTGGTATAGCTGTTATTTTAGCACAGGCGGGATTTTTTGTACCTGCTAGTGAATTAAGATTTACTATGTTTGATAAATTATTTACAAGAATTGTCTCTAAAGATAACCTCTACAAAGGATTATCTACTTTTGCTATAGAGATGTTGGAATTGAAAAATATTTTTAATCGTGCCAATAAATATAGTTTGATTTTGGGTGATGAGATATGTCATGGTACAGAAACAGAGTCAGCACTTGCGATAGTAGCAAGTGCAGTTATGAAACTTCATGAGATAAAAGCTTTTTATATATTTGCAACACATTTACATCAATTAACCTCTTTAAAAGAGATCCAATCGCTAAAAGCGATAATATTTTTACATCTAGGTGTGCAATATGATGAAATAAATGACAAATTACAATACAATAGAAAACTAGAGATAGGAAGTGGAAGTTCTCTGTATGGATTAGAGTTTGCTAAATCTTTACACTTAGATCAAGATTTTATCAAACAAGCATATAGCTTGAGAAAAAAGATGAGTGGAGAGTATAGTGAACTAGAACTTCTTAAAAAACAAAAAAGAAGCAAATACAATAAAAGTATGTTTTTAACAAAGTGTGCATTATGCAATAAGCCTGTTGAAGATGTGCATCATATCAAAGCACAAATGTTTTCGGATGAGAGTGGAAATATCGATCATTTTCATCAAAATCATAAATATAACCTTATCCCATTATGCAAAGAACATCACAAAAAAGTACATGAAGGTAAAATCATGATCAGTGGTTTTGTGATGAGTGAAGAGGGGTTGAAACTTCATTTTGATGAGAAAGCTTAATCAAAGATATCTCTTAAAATTTATATTATAAACTATATTACAGTTTTTCTTGTTATAATTAAATATATATGATTATAAGAGGAATTTAAGGTAATGCAAATAGAAGGCTTTTTGGGCACACGTGCGGATATTATTGTTGATACAGTAATGTTGGCTTCTACATTATTACCTTTTATGCTGATTGTGGCTATAGGATATGCACAAAAAGGTAAATACGATGTGCATAAATGGTTGCAAATTGTTTTATTTGTTGTTGTCAATGTTTTAGTAATAGCTCTTGAAGTTGATATCCGTATAGGCGGACTTGATGAGGTGATTGCAAAAAGTCCTTATTATGGTAGTACGGAATTGTTATCTATATTTATTATTCATCTTATATTTGCTGTCTCTTCTACACTTTTGTGGTTTTGGTTGATTATTGTATCTACTAAACGCTATCCTGTTCATTTTACATTTGCTCATAAAAAATATGGAAAAATTGTATTTGTTGATATTGTTTTAACAATGCTAACAGGCTGGGGTCTTTATGCTATGGTGTTTGCTAACTGATTTTTTCACAATATAATGCTACAATTCACCTAAATAAACTTAAAGGTGAATATATGAAAAAAATATATACTTATGTATGTGCTGTAGTATTGACTGTACTAGTTAGTGGATGTACTGGTACAGATGATGGTACGTTAGGTACTGGTAATACAAACGATAATCAAAATGTATACAATAACCCACAAAATCAAACACAAATACAACAAAGTGTCATTCCTCCACAGTCACAAGGTATAGGACTTGCCTATGATCTCTCTGGTTATCTTTTGCCTGTAAAAACTTTAAATAATAAATCTGTTTCCAAAACTTTTAATATAGTTACAGAAGATAGTAATGGTTATTTTACACAAGCCAAAAGTATTGTTAAGCGTTATCTTGAAGCTAGTAAAGATGAATTAAATGAGCCTTTGGTGAATATATTTGAAGGTATTTCACCAAATTTACATTTGGTTGAAAAGTATGTAGTTTCCCCGAGTAGAATTTCTGTTTATAGTTATGATGGTGATAATAACTTAGTTTCACAAGAACAATACCCACGTTCTTTACAAGTTGGTGGCGATTTGCTTAGAAATGAAAACGGTGCTTGTGTTTTGAAAGAACATTTGACAGATTATGAGATGGATAATATCCCAGTTCAGGCAGATCCAAATGGACACTATGGAAGTGTTTTACATTTTTATTGTGGTACGAGTGATGGGGCGAGGATAGACAGATATTATGCTGATGGCTGGGGTCAAATCTTAGCAATACGCCAAAACAGAGATGGTACTACACAATATAGTGTATTTGACCAAAACAGTTATGAAGAAGCCAATTAAGACTTCTTCATAAATTTAAGCTTTTTTCTCTTCATTTGAAGAGAAAAGGTCAGCTAATTTATCAAAATATTCTTTGATTTCTTCGCCTGCTTCTTTTGCCATTTTTTCTAATTGATGCTCTTTTTCCTGAAAATCGTAAGAGAGCTTTTTACGTTTCTCTTCCCATAAATCTTCTGCTTCCATTTTTGCAAGATGTGCTCTAAGTGCCGCGATATCTAACTCTTCTTGTGTTTTTGAAGTGATCTTTTGTGTAAACTCTTCTGTACTTTGTTTGACATTTTCTAACTTTTGGCGTGCTTCTAGCACATCAAGATTTGCTTTGAGTTTATCTTTTTGATCATCAATATCAACATCTGAAAGTTTTTGCTTTACGCCTTCAAAGCTTTTTTTCAAATCAGACCATAACTCTTTTGCATCATCTGCAAGTGAATCTGTAAGATTGTCAAATTTCTCTTCTACTTTTTCTACAGCCTCTTTAGACTTTTTGCTTAATTCTTTGATTTCATTTTTCATGATAGCTCCTTATAAAAATATTTCATTCTAATTATACCATATTTTATAGGTATGTGGGAAGCATTTCTACTTTTATGTGACCACTCCAGTCTTTTGCCTGTATCTCATAAGTTCCGTCTTTGATGGGAATATTGATTTTTGTATTGCCTAAATATGATTTTTTACCAATTCCATCATGGACATGGTATTTTACACTATTGTCTATCTCATATCCTGCAAGATTTATAGTAAGTGCTTGTTCATCTTTTAATATATAGTCATCATAAATCATTTGGTTCATTAACTGTTTTTCATGATTTCTTTTATATCGACGAATTGGTAATCTTCCACTTTCATATGTTTGCTCGCTGATTGCATCTTCTATGTTCCATTTTTCCTTCACAAGTGGAGAAAAAACTTCACTACTAAATACTATCTCAGCTCTTTTATTGAAATAATTTGTATGTTCATGTATATCATCCACAGTTGCGTCTATTAGTGTTACTTTTATACGTTTATGTGGCAAAAAAAATGTGGCTATATTTGCCCAGGCTCCTAGATCTTTTTTGATGCCAAGGTGTGTTTGGTGAAAGTAGGTATGAGATGGTTGCTGATTGTGAAAAAGAGCACTTGGTGAAAA
>JALSQA010000471.1 GCA_026985685.1 Campylobacterales bacterium
AGAGTTAAATACAATTGGAATATCTTTAACCCTTGGATCATTTTTAACAAGTGATGCAAAATGAAATCCATCCATTTGTGGCATCTCAACATCACTAACGATGATCTTCAACTCCTGTGTGACACTATCTCCAAATATATTTATAAGTTCTTGTACTTTTTCAAGACCTTCTTTCCCATCTTGTGCTTCAACAACATTGAATCCCATCTTTTGGAGTCCCTCTTTGACGATTCGTCTAGCGGTTGTACTATCATCTAACACTAAAGCAGTACCAGAGAATTGTTCAACTTCTGTCGTAACTTCTGTTGTGGGGGTATAAAGACCAAGTTCTTCAATTATGCTTTCAAGATCAAGGATAAGTAAGACTTCATCATTTTCAATTTTGGTTACACCTGTTATTTTGGTTTTTTGAAAAGCTCCTGTATCTGATGAGGTAAATGAAGTAGATTCTATATCACTCCAGCTAATTCGTCTGATACGTCTTGCTTCATGAACAGCAAAACCGATTAAAATATTGTTAAATTCTGTGATAATGACACGCATTTTGATATCAGCATCTTTAGGTGCTTTTGATTCCATCCATTTTGCGAGATTTATCACAGGAATCACAATACCTCTAAGATCAAAAATACCATCGATAAACTCAGGTGCACCTGGTAATTCTGTTAGATTTGGAAGTTTTATGATTTCACGTACTTTGGCAACGTTTACACCATATATTCCCTCGTAAGTTTTGCCATTTTCCTCTTTTATCAAGCGAAAATCTACAAGCTCCATCTCATTGGAACCTACTTTTAGAATATTGTCATCATTCATAGTTTACCTTTTTTAAAGTTCTTTGAAAATGATTTTATCCGTGAATGAGATTTTGTAGAAACTTTTATCACAAGCAAAAGATGAAAAGTTTTTGTATCTTAGTGATTCAAATATAAACTCTTCATTTTGGTGATGATGCCCTTCACAGACAAAATTAATTTTACTATCACCTATATCGTACTTTTGTAATTTTTGTTTAATGAAGTTATGAAAAAAGGTTTGTTTTCTACAAATAAATTTTTGTTGCTGTTTTAGAAGTATTTTTTTAGAAAGGAAGTTGTTGAAAGAATTATCGAAGATATTTAGTATTGTAAGTAAAAATGGGTTACGAATGATTTTGGTATAGCGAAGGTAGTGTTCTTCTTCATAAATATCGCCATGACACAGGCTGATAGTATGATTATGAAATGTGAAAAGTGTGGGTTGTTTTTTGATGGGTATTGTTGTTACATTTGGAAATAATTTGGCAAGATTAAAATCATGATTTCCTTCAAAATATATAATCTCGATCTCTTTTGAAAGGCGGTTGATAAGATCAATAGTATTTTGGTACTGTTGAACAGTATAAGAGATTTGTCCGACCAATAGATCAAACATATCTCCCATCAAAAAAAGTTGAGGTGGTTTATCTTTTGAGTTTTTTATCTTTTTTAAAAATTGATAAAAACCATCTCTTTTTGCATTGTCATGAGCATCTGAGATAAAGAGTGCTCCATCTTTTATCTCTTTCATGGAACATAAGCGATGATTGGAATACCCAACTCTTCTTCAAAGCCACACATAAGGTTTGCATTGACGACAGCCTGGGATGAAGCACCACGTAGTATATTGTCTATACAAGAGTTAATGTATAGTTTTTTATCGACGCACTTTGCAAAAATATCACAAAAGTTTGTACCAGATGGTGACTTTAAATCAACAGGTTTATCAAAAATACGAACAAATGGACTATCTTTATAGAAATCTCTTAAAATTTCCAAAGGTTCAATCGGCTTTTTTAAAAGCGTATAAGTATCAATCATTTCACCACGTGTAAGTGGCAGTAAGTGTGGTACAAAGTTAATATCAAAATGTTTACCGCTTTTAAGATAGAGCTTTTCAGCAATCTCTGGCTGATGACGATGCATCAAAGGATTGTAAGCAAAACTATTTTCATTTATTGATACAAAGTGTGTATTGTCCGTGCATTTTTTTCCTGCACCTGAAACACCACTTTTGGCATCTATAAAGATAGGAAAATTTTCATCTATAAACTCTGTAAAAGGCAATAATCCTAAAAGTGTTGCAGTTGGATAGCAGCCTGGATTTGCGATAAGTGAACTTTTTTTGATTTCTTGGTGATATAGTTCAGGAAGTCCGTAAACAGCATCTTTTATATGCTCTTTATCTTCATGAGGACAGTAATACTTTTCATAAGTTTCCAATTTCAATCTATAATCAGCTGAGAGATCAACAACTTTAACACCTAGGTTTAACAATTCCTTTGCAAATCCCATAGATGCTTTATGCGGCAGAGCTAAAAATGCCAATTGTGCATTTTTTGCGATCTGTGCAGCATCTGCTTTTTGTACAGGTGTATCAAAAATTTTTGTCAATGAAGGGTGTAAAGAGGTGAGGGTGGTTTCTCCCTCGCTTGTTGCAACATAAGTGATATTAAATTTTGGATGTCCTACAAGTATCTTTACTAGTTCAAGTCCCGTAAAACCACTAGCTCCTATGATCGCAACATCAATCATATTTGAATCTCTTTGTAGCAAATTTCGAGAATCTCATATGTCTTTTCACCACCTGGTAGTGTGACTGTGACTTCATCTTCTTCCTCTTTACCAATCAGTTGACGAGCAAGTGGAGAGATGATAGAAATAAGACCTTTGTCAGGGTTGCTTTCGTAAGTTCCTACTATTGTATATGTTACTTTTTCTTCACTATCAATATCTTCTAATGTAACAGTAGAGCCAAACATAACTTTATCATGTGTAAATTTTGATGGATCAACTTCTTTAGAATTGTCGTACAGATCTCCAAGTTCTGCCATACGAGCTTCAATAAAACGTAACTTTTCACGTGCAGCATGGTATTCTGCATTTTCTTTTAAATCTCCATGGCTTCTTGCTATATCAATCTCTTCAACCGTTTGTGGACGTTGTACCATTTTTAAATCATGTAATTCTTGTCCTAATTTTAAACGACCCTCTTTTGTAATAGGTTGTTTTTGCATATGTATCCTTTGTAAAAATAGGTATGCAAATATTATAACATTTTAACTACATTTTTTACACTACCATGAGCTAAAATAGTTTTGAGTTTTTGTGAATTTTGTGAAAAAGCTTCTCTATCAAAGGTGTGATAGGCATTTAGAAGATTTTCTTTTGTGACTTCATCTTGTAAAAATTCTTGATGTACTGCTTGTTGATTTTCAAAGTCCATGATGATATTTGCCAAACCGACATGATTTAAGTTTACAACTCTACTACCGATAAAATAGTCTACTTTTTTAGCAATATAAGCTAGAACAAATGGTGTACCGATTAGTGCAGCTTCAAGCGTAGCTGTACCAGAACAGATAAAAGCAAAGTTGCTACAAGATAGGCTCTTTTGCAAGTCGTATGATATTTCAAAGTCAGATGTATCTCCATAAATATGACCCAGAGATTTGTTTTTGTAAAAAGATGGGACAATTAAAACTTTTTTTTCTGAAAGTTCTTTTGATACTTCACGGAAAATAGGCATAAGTTTTTGTATCTCTGATTTTCTACTTCCTGGTAAAAATGCTATTTGCTTATGATCTATTGATAAATCATTTGTGACTTTTATCTCATCTAAAAGTGGATTTCCTACATAAACACAATGTTTATAAAAAGTTTTTTCAAAAGGAAAGATAGAGGCTTGTATATCCACATAAGCTTCTACTTTTTTTACTCTTTTTTTATTCCAGGCCCATACTTTTGGCAAAATATAATAGACTATTTTTTTATCTGGAAATTTTTCTTTGATAGCTTTTGCTAGTGGAAGATTAAATGCAGGTGAATCAATGAGCAATACAGTATCAACATCACGTGAGAGAAAAACCATCTCAGCAATCGCTTCTTTTGCTTTTAATATTTTTGGCAATACATCCATCAAGCCCATAACTGAAAATTCACTTGAGCTATATAAGGCTTCTCCAAATTTTGGATCAAAAATACCACTGATTTTTGGATTGTCTAGTTGTTGTAAAATAGGTTCTAAATGAAGGTTAGCAGATGGTTCAAGAGCTGAGATTAATAAGTTCATGTTAAAAGTCAGTATCCCATAGGGTAGACAAGGTTTTTATCAATCGTTGTACTTTTTAGAAACTTATCGACAAAAGGAATTTTAGTGATATTGTTATTGATATATTTTAGTGTAAAAAGTAGGATAACTATAGCAATAAGGATTAAAATTGTTTTACCGATTATCAAGCTTAATTCTTCAAAAGCTTTAAAAATTTTTTTTATCATTTATGCTCCAAAAACAGGTAAAGACTCCCCAAAAGGGATGGCTACTTCATCTTTTGCCAATACCCAGAGTATATCAAAAGTTGGCTCAATTTCAGGAAAAAAACCTTTACCATCGGTAAAATAAATTAAAATAGTTGGATTATTAATATGTTCATCTATATATCTAAATACAGGTCTGAAATCAGTACCACCACCACCTTTTGTTTGATAAAGCAGTGTATCACCTGGATAAAATTTTTGATGATATTGTATCTTACTATCACAAGCGATTAAGTCGATTTCATAATTTGAAAAACTTTGCATGATAGCTTGAAATTCTGCAAAAAACTTTCCTAATAGATTTTCATCAACAGACCCAGAAGTATCAATAGCTACAATGATTTGTAAAAGTTCACTACTAAGTGAGGGGAGAGCAAACCCCTGGTGGATATAACGCTTATTTGGTGGGAAAAAACGATAATCTTCTTTAGCGTGTCGATGGATATATTGATAAAGTCTGTTTCTCCAGTCTATATGGCTTTGATTGATAGTGGGAAAAAATCTATCAAGATCTTTTGGAAGTTCATCTTGTGTGATAGCTTTTTGTAAAAGTTGTTCTAAAAACTGAGCTTCTTCATCCTCTATATGTTTGATTTTTTCACTTTTTTGTTCTTCTTGGGTATAATCTTTGTCATCTATTTCATTTTCTAAAATAGCATAAATCTCTTCGGCATACATGTTTTCAAATCTACTTTGATAATTGATACGCTCAGGTGGAAAGAGATTGTTTTTTATAAGCATTGTGTTGATTGCATAGTCTGTTGCAAGTTGCCAAAGCCAATTTTGGCGGGTATGTTTACGATTTTGATGTGCAAGTGCATAGTGCATTGCTGCATTTGCCAAACTAAACTCTATCTCTTCTATGCTACAGCTATTTATAAAATCATCATTGTAAGAAAATTTTGTACCGTCACTTTGAAATGATTCGATATTGTCATCTTTAACAAATTTTAATGCACTTGCGATAGATCCAAAGTATGGATGCTCTAACATCAGTTTTGTTTTGGCTTTTTGGAATTTATCGCTTAAGTTATTCATGCAAGGAGGTAACTAAACTTTCTCACCCATTCATCCCAATGGGATGTATTTTCAACAGCAAAATGACTTTTTTGTAAATCTTTTACCAACATGATTGCAAATTCGCTAGGCAAAGAGAGTGAAAATGAGATAACATGATCTAAGGAATTTTTATCTTGTGAGGATTTTAAAGCATTAACCAATCCCGCACACAAGGCAAAAAGTACTTTAGTATCCTCTTCTTGTATTTCACAAAGCTCACCATTTATGATAGCTTGGATATCTGGAAGTTTGTGCATCACTTTTCTAAAAGATAAAAAATCAACACTGTTTTCTTCACCTATCGCACCGCTAACTGCTTCATGAAGCAGGGATTCATGTAGGTTTGTATTTAAAATTTTATGAACATATTCCCATGATCTAGGTGTAGGAAAAGAGCGTTCATTTTTGATAGGATCAAATGCAAATAGTTTACTTTTGTCAAAGTTGAGATAAGCAATAACAGTGCTATTTATATTGTTTTCAAATGCCCATGTTTTCCAATCTTCAAAATCAACCTCCATCTCAAGATGTACAAATCTATTGGCAAGAGGTGGTGGCATACGATAAGTAACACCACGATCATTTTCTCTATTTCCAGCTGCAATTATACTCCAGCCATCTGGTAACTGGTAATCACCCACTTTTCGATCGAGTACAAGTTGGTAAGCAGAAGCTTGTACAGATGGGGCAGCTGTGTTGATCTCATCGAGAAATAAAATACCTTTAGAATTTTTCTCTTTGGGTAAAAAATTTGGACTTGCCCATATGGCTTGGTTATTTTCTTTGTCAAAAAATGGTATACCTTTTAAATCTGTCGGATCAAGTAAAG
>JALSQA010000472.1 GCA_026985685.1 Campylobacterales bacterium
ATGATAGCTCCAGCAGCTATCGTACTTAAATATATAAAATCTCTTCTTTTCATCTCATTTCTCCTAAAACCAAACTCTTACACCAGCTACGGCATAAACCTCATCAAGTGGTGCAAAATCATCTGTATTTCCAAAATTTTTACTCCACTCTACCCCAATATATGGTGCAAACTCTCTTTTTATTTCGTATCTCAATCTTGTTCCCAAGGTTAGATTTGAAAAGCCACTTCCTATGCCCATTTTTTCATTGTCTCTACTGTAAGCTGACAATCCCACACTTGGAGTAAGTATCAACTTCTGTGTTAAAAGTGCTTCATACTCTGCTTCTGCTCTAACGCCAATGTTTCCATCATCACCAACCAAAAAAGCTACCCTAGTTTCAAAAAAATAAGGTGCTAAACCTTGCAGTCCAAGCACAGCCCAACTTTGGTCTGACTCCTCAGTTTTGTCATATCCCACTCCCAACTGAACATCCCAAAAAGGTGCAATAGCACGAGAATAGACCAGTTGATTTTCAGTGTCAGAAACTTTATCTTTGTTTTTTTCGCCCTCACTGTAAATATAAATCTTATTTAAATCATACCCAATATATCCATAGGTATTCCAATTCACTGCTTTTTCGTTAGAAAATTGATACTCCAACTCATCTGCTACAACACTAGCACGAAGAATATCTCCTCCTCCACCAGCCCAAGCAGATGTACCTAAACCCATTATCAATGCTGTATTCAATAGTAATTTTTTCATCATATTTTCCTTAAGCCACTATAACTTTTCTAAACATATCTGTCATGTGGTAAAGTAAATGACAATGATACGCCCACGACCCTTTTGCATCTACGGTAACACGAAAACTTATCTTTGAACCAGGTTGAGAGATAATCGTATGTTTTCTTACAAGATAGTTATCATCTCCTGTCTCCAAATCACTCCACATACCATGGAGGTGCATCGGGTGATTCATCATCGTATCGTTTATGTAAGTAATTCTAACTCTCTCTCCATACTTAAACTCTAAAGGTTTTGCATCTTTATATGCTATGCCATTGATAGACCACATGTATCGCTCCATATTACCTGTTAGTCGAAGTATGATTTCTCTATCAGGTACCTTATCATGCATCGTAGATTTAAGAGATTTCAAATCAGCATAAGTTAATACTTTTCTACCATTGCCTCTTAAGCCAACGCCAGGGTCATCAAGTCTATATTGAGGGTTCATAGCTCTCATGGTTGTACCTACACCTCTTTTTTCTGCTAATTTTGTGATTGGAATGTTACTTTTTTTCATATCCATTTTCATAGGCTTTGACATATCCATACCTGAACCACACTTCATAACTGGTGTTTTTTTGCCATCTTCTTTCTGTGACATGCTACCCATATTCATACCCATATCAGCATGGCTTAAAACACCTGCTTTATCCATCTTTGGCGTTGGTGCTATCACGTTCTCATCATAAGTTAATGCACCAAGTGCATAACCACTTCTATCGAGACTTTGAGCAAATATCGCATAAGCCTTATCTCTTTCTGGCTCTACAATAACATCATAACTCTCTGCTACACCAATGCGAAACTCATCAACCTCAACAGGCTGTACATAATTTCCATCAGATGCAACTACACGCATCTTGAGTCCAGGAATGCGTACATCAAAAAATGTCATTGCCGAAGAGTTTACAAAACGAAGCCGTATCTTTTCGCCATTTTTAAACAAAGCTTTAAAGTTTGTCGCTGGATTTTGACCATTCATCAAAAAAGTATAAGTATATCCTGTCACATCAGAGAGATCACGATCAGTCATAGCCATCTCATTCCACATCTTTCTACTTTTGATAGCTTCCAAAAACCCCATCTCTTTAACTTCAGTTACAAAATCCCCTACTGTTCTTTGGTTAAAGTTATAATAATCAGCAGAGAGTTTTAATTTTCTATAAATTGTAGAGGGTTTCTCATCAGACCAATCAGAAAGTTGTATAACATACTCTTTATCATACTTCAAAATTTCTTCTTTAGGCTCTATCACTATCGCACCGTAAACACCAGTTTGCTCTTGAAATCCAGAGTGAGAATGATACCAATAAGTCCCACTCTGCACAACAGGAAACTTATAAGTAAAAGTCTCCCCAGCAGGAATTCCATCAAAGCTAATCCCAGGAACACCATCCATATCAGTAGGAATAATAATCCCATGCCAATGAATTGATGATGATTCGGATAAATTATTGGTCACATGTATTGTAATTTCATCGCCCTCTTTCCATCGCAAAATTGGGCCTGAAAGCATTCCATTAACAGTTTGTGCAAAGGCAGGGTGACCTGTTATGTTTACTGCTATTTTATCAATCGTGAGAAAAAACTCTGTTCCACTAAGCTCTTTTGTCTCTTTTCTTGTAGCAATATTTGTACTAGCAACTGAGGTCAAAGGAAAAGAGGCTACCAAAGAAGAGGCAACCATACCCTTTACAAAAGTTCGTCTTGTAATATTTTCATCTTTTACCATCATAAACTCCTATCATGTTTTAATAGAAGTAGTTTATACAAAAAGAATTAGTTGAATATTACTTGTAAATATTTTACCCAAAATCTAAGCAAAATCGACTACCAACACCTAACTTACTCTCTACCTTTACCTTGATAGACATCTCATCACAAAGTTTTTTGACGATATGTAATCCTATCCCAATTCCATTTTTTTGCTCTTTATAGTAGCGTTCAAATATCTCTTTGGGATTTTCTATGCCTATGCCACTATCTTCGATTGTGACTATTTTATCTTTTAAAGTGATGTTTATTGTGCCGTTTTTTTTGTTGTATTTACATCCATTGCTTAAGAGATTGTCTATGATTCTTTTGACAATCTCTTGGTTGGTAACTATGATGGTGGACTCTAGTTGAGTGTTTATTAAAATGTCTGGACAGAGTGTTTTAAAATAATTGGCTCTTTGTTTGATAAACTCATCTAGCTTTATTTTTTCGTTGTGTAGTTTGTTTTGAGAGAGGTAGGAATGAAGATTCTCTTGCAAAGCTAAAATATCTTTTATGGCTTCATCACTCCTATCTATCGCTTCATCTTTACCAAACTTTTTTTTGAGAATTTTAAGATTTATCTTTAAGGCAGAGAGAGGTGTATTAAAATCATGCAGTATATCTTTGACAAACTCTTCATTTAAAATAAAAGCTTTTTTGAGTGGTCGCATAGTATATAGTGCAAATAGATAAGATACAAATCCCAATACTAAAACATAAACTCCATACTCTACCAAGATATGTCGCTTTATAGTAGATTGTTTATCAAGATAACTTTTTTTATCCATCTTCATTTTGATATAACTGTTTTTCTCTTTAAAAAGCATATATATTTCATCATCATGATAGAAAGTGTGCATCTTTTTGTTACCCACTTCCTTCACTTTGTTTGTCTGAAATGTTTTACACTCTTGAGCAAGATAGCACTGCATAAGTTGATGTCCTATTTGCATATCATATTCATGTAGAAGTTTATGATAATGCTGATATATTACTAAAGACAAAAATATCAGTTCAACTGAAAAGAAAAGTGCAAAACTCTTTTTTAGATACTCTTTTTCATAACTCTTCAAGCATATATCCTATCCCTCTGACATTTTTAATATCGAGGTTAAGTTTTGATTTTAGCTTGGAGAGATTGACTCTTAGGGCATTTGGATTTGGCTGTTCTAGTAACTCAAGCAAGACTCCATGAGAAACAATTTTTCCTTTTTCTATAATGAGTTGATGAAATAAATTTCTCAAAACTTCTGTCAATATGATAAGCTCACTATTTTTAAACAGCTCTTTTGTAACCCTATCATAATGCAGATCCTTATAGTATAATAAATCTTTTTTCATATATCTACCTTTGATACGGATAACCAACTCTTCAGGGTCATAAGGCTTTTTGATATAATCATCACCACCCACATCAAATCCTTTTGCAACAGAAGAAATATCAACCTGAGCAGTCGTATAGATTGTGGGTGTTTTATCCTCTGCATCTTTAAGTGATTTTAAGATTTTAAACCCATCATCACCTGGAACTTGAACATCAAAAATGTACAAATCATAGCAATTGTAAAAAGTTAAATCATACACATCATCACTACCATAAGCACTATCTACGCTAAATCCCTCCATCTCTAAATAGGCTTTGATGGAGGCATGTAAATTTTTATCATCTTCTAGGAGTAATATTTTCATAAGCTTATTATATCTTTTTATTACTTCTGTTGATAAGGTGCTATTTTTCGTAATAGTGCTTCAAACCCTCCTAAGTCAAACTACTTGTGATTAAGTTCAATACCTGGAGAACTCTGTGTTCCTATGTAGTCACTGACTGTATTAAATTGGTATTTAATAAAAGCACTAACAACTGCCATAACCACTAAACCTCCAATAATCAATCTTATCGTTCTTCGTTTTTCTGGTGTTTCATTGTTGTTATAATCGTCAATTTTGTCCA
>JALSQA010000473.1 GCA_026985685.1 Campylobacterales bacterium
AAAAATCCCAACGACTCCTGTTGAAATCGTACTTGGTACGGTGATGGGGTATTTCCATTTTCTTGGTGAAAATCAATTATTTGAACTTATAGCTGAGGTTGGGTTTTTTTATCTGATGTTTTTGGCAGGAACTGAGGTAAATCTCAAACTTTTACTTTCTATGGACAAAAAGTTAAAAAGCAGGGGTGTTATATATCTGGTATTGTTATACTTTTTCTCATTTATCATGGTTAAGTTATTTGGATTTGATACTATTTATACAGTTTTCTTACCATTGATATCGGTAGGTTTGATCATGACACTTTACAAAGAATTTGATAAAGATACAAAGTGGTTAAACCTTTCGATGCAAATTGGTGTACTTGGTGAATTGGCAAGTATTATCGCTTTGACTGTAACTGGGGCAGTTTTAAATCATGGATTAGGGATAGAGCTTTACGAGACTTTGGGATTGTTGGTTGTATTTTTGATTGTTTTAGCGATTGTGTTTAAGTTGTTTCGTATTTTGTTTTGGTGGTATCCAGAATTTAAGACATATTTGATTCCTCTTTATTCAGATAAAGATGAAAAAGATATTCGTCTTTCTATGGCACTGTTTTTTCTCATGATTGCTGTTATGTTTTTGTTGAAGTTGGAGATTGCTTTTGGTGCGTTTATAGCTGGTGTATTTATAGCCACATTTTTTGAACATCATAGAGAATTACCACACAAACTATCTTCTTTTGGATTTGGTTTTTTGATTCCGATATTTTTTGTCTATACTGGTTCTACTTTTGAGTTGAAATATTTACTAGAAGATGGTTTGATTTTACATGCTTTATTGATTACTGTTTCTATGATTATTGTTAGATTGTTGGCAAGTGTATCTTTTTCAAGGATTTTAGATGTGAAAGAGTTGATTTTATTTGCATTATCTCACTCAATGCCTTTGACCCTTTTGGTTGCCATCGCAGCACTTGGATATCATAGCAATAGAATAAATGAATATGAGTATTTTGCTTTTATACTTGCTAGTTTATTTGAAGTGATTATCGTAACTGTGGGTATAAAACTGGTTGCTTTTTATGGCAAGAGAGTGATTAAGTAACCATAAGAAGTATTTTTTATTTTATATTTAGTCCTGTTTTTTAGTTGAAGTGTTACTCGATAAAAGCAATCATGAGTACCTATTTTTAAGCTTTTGATATATCTTGATCTGATATTTTTCTGATATGATGGGTAGATTACAAAGTCATCGCCAAAGTCAAGAACAAGTCGTTTAGGATATCTTAAAATCCAACTTTTTAAGAGTATATCATTTGTTGATATTTTTATATGGTTTTGATTGAGATATATTTTTAAATTTTCATTTTTATAGATTTGTTTATATCTTGTTTTGTGTACTACTCTTTTATGTTTGATGTGTTTAATATGTTCTGTTTTTGCTGGAATGATTTTTATAGTTTTGGCTATGATAGGTTGTGGCTGTGGTTTTGGCTGTATCGTATCAACAGGGAATGTTTTTGCTATTTTTATCTCAGGTTTTGGAGTTGGTGTTACTTTTGTTTGATTAAATTCACAAATAGAGATAGGCTTATGCAAGAGATCAAGTTGATCTTGTGCGACTGGAGCAAAAGGATTATCTCTAGCGAACAATATAGATGATAGTAGCAGTATCGCAAAAAAGATTTGTTTATTCATCACCTTTTTCCTTTGTGTTTGATTCAGGAAGTAAACTCTTTAGTTCAAATAGCTTTTTTTGTAAGTTTGCGTTTTCATGACTTAGATAGTTGATGTTTTTTGTCAATATCTTTTGCTGTTTTTGTAGTGACCACAGTACTTCGAGTGAATTTTTACCAAAAAGTGTATCACCTATAAACATAGCAGCAAATAAAACAGATAAAATAAGAAATAAAATTTGCAAGAAAGAGAAGTTCTGTTCTTTTTCTTGCACTGGTGATTGTACTATTTTATCTGTGATATCGCTCATTATTTAAAGAGAATGTTCCCTGGATATTCGCTAAAACCAAGCTCTTTTTCTATCTCTAAGAGACGGTTGTATTTTGCTGTTCTTTCTCCTCTTGCAGTTGAACCTGTTTTGATTTCACCTGTATTTAAAGCGACTGCAAAATCAGCGATAAAAGCATCTTCGCTCTCTCCACTTCTGTGACTCATAACACATTTATAGCCATTTCTCTGTGCCAATCTTACTGTGTCCATCGTTTCTGTAACAGAGCCGATCTGGTTTGGTTTGATCAAGATAGAGTTTGCTATATCTTTGTCGATACCTTCTTGTAAGATTTTTTCATTTGTGACAAATAGATCATCACCAACAAGTTGGATTTTATCTGCTAGTTTTTCAGTCATGATTTTCCAGCCATCCCAATCATCTTCACTAAGACCATCTTCTATAGATACGATTGGATATTTGTTACAAAGATCAAGATAATAATCCACTAACTCTTCAGCACTTAAGATTCTATCTTCTGAGTCTAATCTATAACCACCCTCTGTAACAAGTTCACTACTAGCTACGTCAAGTGCGATAGCTATATCTTCACCTGGTTTGTATCCAGCTTTTTCGATAGCTTTCATGATAACTTGAATAGGTTCTTCATTGTTTTTTAGATTTGGAGCAAAGCCACCTTCATCACCAAGTGCTGTACTTTCACCCATCTCTGCTATGATCTTTTTTAAGTTGTGGTAAACTTCAGATGAAGCTCTAAGTGCTTCTGAAAATGAATCAAAGTTCAAAGGCATGATCATGTACTCTTGAAAATCTACGCTATTATTTGCGTGACTACCACCATTGATGATATTAAACATTGGTACTGGCATTGTCATGGCATTGCTTCCACCAAGATATCTGTATAGAGGGATACCTATGCTTTGTGCTGATGCACGTGCTACTGCCATAGATACACCTAGAACTGCATTTGCTCCAAGATTTTCATAATTGTCACTACCATCAAGCTCTTTCATGATCGCATCTACTTCAGCCTGATTAAATGGACTAACACCTATAAGCTCGTCAGCTATTTTTGTATTTACATTTTCACAAGCTTTTAAAACACCTTTGCCCATGTAGCGATCATCACCATCTCTTAGCTCTAATGCTTCTCTTTTACCTGTACTTGCACCACTTGGAACAATAGCATTTGCAGTTGTTCCATCACTTAGTGTAACAGTTGCCCGAACTGTTGGATTTCCTCTGCTATCTAAGACTTCATCAGCATAAATATCATCAATATATACCATTTTTTATTTTTCTCCTTTTTCTTCCTTTGGGGTATCTTCACCTATACCCATAGCACTTTTTATACCGTTTTCTATCTCTTGTGCTAAAGCTGGATCTTCTTTTAAGAGTGCTTTGACATTTTCACGTCCCTGACCTAGCTTTTTATCACCATAGCTAAACCAGGCACCACTTTTGTCTATGATATCTAGTTTGACACCATAGTCTACAAGTTCACCCTCTTTAGAGATACCTTCACCGAACATTATATCAAATTCTGCTTGTTTAAATGGTGGTGCTACTTTATTTTTGATTACTTTTGCTTTGACTCTGTTACCTATGTTTTCTTCTGCTTGTTTTAGTGTTGCTATTCTTCTGACATCTATACGTACAGAAGCATAAAATTTCAGAGCATTACCACCTGTGGTTGTTTCTGGAGAACCATATCCCATCATGCCTATTTTCATACGGATTTGATTGATAAATATAACGGTAGTATTCATTTTATGAAGTACACCAGTTAGTTTTCTTAATGCCTGACTCATAAGTCTGGCTTGTAAACCAACATGAGTATCTCCCATATCTCCTTCTATCTCTGTCTTTGGTGTTAGTGCTGCTACAGAATCTATAACGATTAGATCAATAGCTCCACTTCTTGCCATCGTTTCTACTATATCTAGTGCCTGTTCACCAAAATCTGGCTGAGATACATAAAGATTGTCGATATCTACTCCTAGATTGTTGGCATATTTAGTATCGAGGGCATGTTCTGCATCTATAAAAGCAACGATACCGCCCTGGCGTTGGCACTCTGCTGTGATTTGCAAAGCTAGAGTTGTTTTACCTGAACTTTCTGGTCCATATATTTCTATAACTCTTCCTTTTGGTACACCACCTATACCTAGTGCGATATCTAGCCCCAAAGAACCTGTACTTATGGAGTCAATTGGTTCGATCTCTTTGTCACCTAGTCGGACAATAGCTCCTTTACCAAATGCTTTATCTATTTGTTTGAGAGTTAAATCTAGTGCTTTCTTTTTATTGTCATTCATTTTTTTATCCTTTTTCATTCTTTGGTATAGATTATCATACTTTTTTACTTCAAGTCAAATAATATTTCAAATTGAAATATTATTTTTTGAGACTTTTACTAATCTCCTCAATCAAAGCTTCTTTATCCTGACTTTGTAGAGTAGGGTTGTATGATGCTCCTTTTGCAATGATCTGCTGTAGTTTTTTTATTTGATTTTGCAAATCTTGTATCTGTTTCATGTCTGGATTTGTTTGTGTGGCTTTTTCTAATTTTTGTTTGAGTGTTTGGTTTTCTACTATTAGTTTATGTTGTAAGTCTGACTGAGAACTATTTTTTAGATTATCGATTTGATTTTGTAGTGATTGTATCGTTTTTTTCGATTCTTCTATCTCTAAAGAGAGGGTATTTTTGATATTTACAAGGTTGTTTATATCTTTTTCCTGTTTTGTCAGTTTCTCTTTTAGTGTTGTATTTTCAATCTCCTTTTGATGGATGATCTCTTGATATTCCTGTGATATGGCATTGAAAAAACCTTCAAGCTGCGTTATAAAAAAAGTCTTTTTCATGGTTAGTTTTTTTGAGATATCTTTTAACATAAAGTATTATAACGGGTTTTTGGTATAACTTTGTTGGTATAAATTATGTTGTTTCATAAAAATATATTTCTTCTTCTCTTAGATAACACAGATAGGCTTTTACAGGCATTTTGGTGATCGCTTCTATGGCTTTTTTATAATGTCTTACCTGGGTTTTGTGTTCGCTTCTTAGTTCATGTGAACTTTTATAATCTACTATAACATAGTGATCATTTTTTTGTATTAGCAAGTCTATTTGTTTACGCTCTTTTTTATAAATCATTGGTTGCTCTTTTGTGATAGAACCTTTACATAGCTCTTTAAAAGTAGTATCATTCAATAGTCTTTCAACTCTATCTTTAATCTTTTCACAATCTCCATCTTTTAGCTGCATTTCATAACGGTTTTTCATCGCCCAGTATGCATGATCTATCTTTTCTATATTGAAGTTTTCAATAATCTCTAACATATAGTGCATTGCTATTCCAAAATTGATGGCATATATGTTGTGATCAGATTCTATTTGGGACTGGAGTTTATTCTCTTGCAAGCCTAGACGTTGTTTTTTGTATATAAGTTTAGGTGTTTGGGTGTTAGTTTCGGTTTTTTTGTCTGCTTTTACCTCTCCTTTTTCATATGTATCAAGTCCAAGTATTCCAAAAGCAGATGCTTCTTCTTTTTGACATATTATGAGAGAATCTTTTGCTCTGGTGAATGCTACATACAAAACATTTAGTTCATCTTCATGTGTGAGTTGTTTCTCTTTTTCTATGGCGTTTTTATAAGTGTGATCA
Organism: Campylobacterales bacterium; assembly: GCA_026985685.1. GTDB lineage: Bacteria > Campylobacterota > Campylobacteria > Campylobacterales > QNZT01 > QNZT01. The sequence goes on from JALSQA010000473.1 coordinate 5,617, forward strand.
ACACAATCTCGTTTTGATGTTCTGACAAATATCTCTTTTAATGTTATTTCATCATAAGAAAATATCAATGTTGAACGATCTGGTGATTTTTTTGTAAATCTATCTGCAACTATGATATGTTTAAATTCTAAACCTTTGGATTTGTGTACGGTTAGGATTTTGATGCCTTCACTCTTTTTTGCTGGTGAATCTACATTGATACTTTCACTTTCAAACAAAAATGACTCTATATCTTTATAATTTGATGCAATTTCTAAAAGTTTTAGAATATTTGTATCTTCCCCTGGTAGGTCAAAAGTTGAGATAATTTGTTTGATAAGCTGTGGGAGGGGAGTGTATGTATGAAAATCTTTAAAATCAATCTCACTATCCCATGATAGACCAATTTTTGTTAAAAAGTTTGCTTTAGAGACTTCTTTTTTAAAATAGAGATATTTTAAAAGTTCTATTATTGCAGAAACCATAGGTGTATTTATCAATTTTTGTGTAGTTTGGGTTGTGATTTTTAGTGTTGGGTCTTTTTGTAAAA
>JALSQA010000474.1 GCA_026985685.1 Campylobacterales bacterium
GGAAGTCGTTTATATTTTGATAAATTTGAATTTACCTTGCCATTTTCATTTTCTGAAAATAGAATAATCCAACGATCCATCTTAAAAAATCTTCTAAATGTAAATTTGAGATATTTTCCTGTCAATTTGCAAAATGCTTTAAGTGTCTGACAATTTGTCGGTACTTTTTTCCCCACATCATCACTAAAACCAAAACGAAGGTCAGGAAACTTTTTCACATGAGTACTTTCTATCGTTGGCTGATCGTAAAAGTATGTTTTGGATGGTTTGTTTTCTAAAAATGTTTCACCATTTCTGGCAAGTCTGTGCAGATTTTCCACCACCATCATATGTGAACGCCACATGATTTGTTCATAATTTTTTCGCATCGATTTTGGATGTGTAACCGTTACAAATCTATCTATCAAAAAGCCAGGACGTATCCCATCTCCAATACACTCAAGTGTCACTTCTGTTGAAGGGATATTTTCCACTACTTCCCAAAAAGCAGCAGGTTGATTGGGATGTCGAATCTCCCATATACCATACTTTGCACTATTTAAAATTTCACCTTTTATATATTTAAAACCAAAGTTGAGTATGACATCTAATTTATATTCATTGATTTTTGTGATATCTTCATCTCTTAATAGATCAAACCACTCACTCTCTTGTGTAGTTACTTCAAAAAGTTTGCTTTTTTCATTTATATCTAATGGCTTTGAAGCAAGATATGGTGCATTTTTACCAAATAATTTTGCATCAAATTTTTTTAAAAAACGATAAAGTCTAAATTTTGATGAAGAGGAGTAAGTATCTCTACTTTTTTGCTTTTTCACATAAAGTAAGATTTCACACCACTCACTCTTTTCAAGTTCTTTGACAATCTCTGCTTGATACGCTGGTAAAGACACCTCATCGATCAATATGGCTATTTTTAGTTTACTCATCACTTACCTCAGTTTTTAGATACTTTTATATCGTCTAAATAATGCAAAAGTGCATCTTCCAATGCAAAAAATGCTTTTTTCATATCTTTTACAATCTGTGATTCATCCTTCATATCTGTTGGTATTTTGATAGTTACAACATGATCTTTTTGATTAACTCTCACAAGTGCATCTAAATATACAAATCCTTTATACGCGATAAATCTCTTGATTTTGACACTTACGATGATATCTACCTTTGCTCTTTTTTCCCAGGGATAATGAAAGATGATACTATTTTTTAAACTTTTTTGTAAATCAAAGATCACTGCGTTAGTCAAGTCTTCACCCATATCAACAGCCCATCTAGCATCTTTTAAATAAACGATACGATTATCATCTCTTTGTAAAGCAATTTCATTTAAAGAAAAATACGATGGTAACTCGATGGTTTTTATGCCAATAATTTTTGAGACATCTTGTTTAGAGTGATAGATTTGGTGTGGTGATGAAATCATGTAATAGTGCTTATCACTACATCCAACTAAAACTATCAAAATCAACAGTAAATTTAGTAAATATTTCATCTATTTATCTCCAAAAATAAGTGAATTTGGCTTTTTATTAAGCTTCTTTGTCAATACTTCAATCGCACGGGAAGCTTTTGTAAGCTCTTTTAATGTGATAGTTAACTCTTGCGAAAGTGCAGATTTATCTCCATTTCCCTGTAAAAGTGCATTTAATCCATCTAATGATGTATTTAATCTTTGAATACTTAAAGAGATATCTGATGGTAATCTTTTTAAAGCTGGATCAGAAGATATTTTTCTAAAATTTCGAACCATCGAGGTAGATTCTCTGAGTAATTTAACACTTTGTTTAGAATTTGTACTGATAGCAGTTTGCACAGTTGCTAATAATCCATTTATATCTAAAGCATTTATTTTATCCAATATCTCAGAAGCTTTTTTGGCAATATCCATGTCATTGTTTGAGATAGAAGGAATGATCTCTTTATTGCCAAGTTTAGTAATTTGACGTTGCCCCTCTTGCCCTTCATAAACAAGTTCAATATATTGACTTCCCGTGATAGGGTCGCTTTGTGCGATACGTGCTCTAAGACCTTTTTCTACGGCTTTTGTAAAAAACTTTTTAGTGTTTTTTGTGATGTTGTCATTTTGATCAGCAAATGCTGATGTGTCTATAACAACTTCTATGGTTGAGATTATTTTTTTCATTTTTGTATCAAAATGAGAATTCATAGCGATTATACTACCCACTTGAAATCCAAAAAATTCAACAGGTGCACCAACATCTAATTTAACAATCGGTTCATCTACAAGTAAAAAGTAATGATACTGATGTGTCTTTCCAAAACCGATACGCTTTTTTTGCATTGCTAACTTATCTTTATATAGATAAAAGGTACAACTTATACCTTGTTGTGGCTGATGAACAATTTTCGCAGGTGTATCAAAGGTAATACCGCCATTTAGGATATGTGTCATCGGGGCTAAATCTAAATTGAACCCTGAGTGGTTAAAATTAAAACTGATATTACTCATCAGCCAAAACATCGTATCTTTACTTATATAGTTAGTATATGGATGTTTTATAAAAATTGTAAAATCAACTTTCCTCCCATCTTTTGAAAGTACTACTTCTTCTATCTCTCCTACGCGAATTTTACGATAGTAAACAGGACTTCCCGGGTGTAGGTTTCGTGAATCAGGTGCACTTAAATGGTAGCGATATCCGCTATCATCATTTCGATCGATAAAAGGTTTTTCTAATCCAATAAAATCTTTTTTGATTATATCTGATTTTTGATTTTCGACATACATTTGGATATAAGTTCCTGATATAAGAGTATCAAGCCCTGTGATACCACTTGTACCTACTTCTGGCTTTACTATCCAAAACTTGGTCGTATCATTTAGAAAGTGTTCAGCTTCTTTATTGATACGTGCCAAAACCACAACTCCTTCTCCATCTTTATCTAAAGAGATCTCTTTGACTACGCCTATAGCAACATCTCTATATTTTATATAACTTTGATTTGCAGTTAATCCACTATTGTTTTTAAAAGAGATTGTAATCTGGGGACCTAATTTTGAAAAATACTGGTATGCCAACCACAAAGAGATAAATAGTGCCATAATAGGCACAATCCAGATAGATGTCAAAAAAGAAAATTTACTTTGTTTAGTTGTTTTTGGTTCATGAACTTTCATCTTTCTCCTTTGTTATCATTCTAGTATCAAAACTATGAGCTGAAAGCATCGTTAAAATCACCATCAATGCAAAAGCAGTAGATGCAATACCAGGAATAATACTCACATACGTATAATGCACCAATGTCGCTAAAATAGCTACAACAAATACATCCACCATAGACCAAGGTCCAATCACTTCTGTGATATAAAATAATTTATGCTTATCAACAGAAGAAGATTTTGTACCAACTTTTACACTGATCAAAAGATAGAGTAGCATAATAAATTTGACAATCGGCACAAAAACAGAAGCAAACAGTATAATCAAAGCAATAGGATAAGAGCCATGATCCCACAAAGAGATAATCCCTCCGATGATTGTATTTTCTTCTGTATGTCCAAATTGGTGAGTGATTAAAATAGGATAAATATTTGCAGGGATATATAAAATCATAGCAGTAAGCAGTAATGCCAGACTTTTTTGATAACTTTTGTGTTTATGGTGGTAAACCTTATGTTTACAACGATGACAAACAAGCTCACTCCCGCTATCAATATTTACAGCATCACAAATCGGACACGCAATGTAGTTATCTTTTTGCATCAAAAACCTCATCACGCAAATCCCATAAATCCGAAAGCTGGATTCTTTTTGTCAAATAGATATCCAACAATATAAAAGCAATCAATGCCCAAAAAGATATGCCAAAAGAAATCTGTGCATATCCTACCAGTTTCACAAGAGCCACTAAAATACTAATCAAAAATATTTCAATCATATTCCAGGGCTTTAACAAAGCCAATACAATCAAAAGTTTACGTATCTGCTCATAACCTCTTTTCATGTTTAATAAAAGCATCACATAGGTATAAATCACAATATAAAGTAATGGTATAAAAAAAATCAAAAAACTTACAATCAACCCCACCACAAAAAAATCTTCTTTAAAAAGTGTTACAAAAACGAAAGGAAGTGTTAAATCCTGCCAGATACCATTGATCTCGATTTTCACAATAGCAAATATACTAGCAAGTATAAAAGTGATAAATGTTGCTATCGAAAGTGCCAATCCTTTGTGCAAAAGATTAAAATGACGATAATACAGTACATTCTGACACACATCACAATAAGCTGTCTGTGCTTTTTTTAGTCGTATTTTTCGATGTAAAGTGTGACACTCTGAACAAATGATAAGTTTATCTAATGGCATCTTTTTCATCATATATAGATGATATCTAAATATTATATAAATTTTTATTTCAAATTATCACAATATTTACACTTTCGTGTGTTATAATATCGCATTATAATTTTAAAGGATTGTACAGATATGAAAAAAATTGTTCTCATTTTCACTTTTTTTATTACTTCGCTTTTATATTCCAATGAGCTTCAAACAGTATATTCGTACCAAAATGCACTTTATAAAGCAAAACAAGAAAACAAACTTGTCATGGTTATGATGAGTTATCATGGTTGCCCAGTATGTGATTATATGAAAGATATTGTATTTGAAAGACCAAATGTTTTAGAATACTTAAATCAACACTTTTTAGTTGTTATTAAAGATATTGAAAAAGATTATTATCCACAACGTTTCAGTGCTATTGACTCCCCTACTTTCTTTTTCATAGATCCTATGACTTTACATGACTTGATTCCAAAAAAAGTTGGAGGATTCAGACCTGAACAATTTCTAAGCATCTTACACGAAGCCACAGGAGAAGCAGAACAAAACAGTGCCATATCTCCACAAGATAACAATGGTACGATAGCACCCTGCCCTCATAATGCACCTTGCCATGAGAAGAAAAAGGTTCATTTATGAAAAAATCTATTTTAAAAATCTTAACGCTGATTTTTTTTACTACTTGTTTGAGTTTTGCCAGTGATAATCTTTTTTCACATAATTATTCAAAAAGTCTAAAAACAGCACAAAAAGAAGATAAAATCTTAATGTTGATGATTTCACAACCTGGGTGTCCTATGTGTATTTACATGAAAAACAATACTTTAAAAGACAAAAATGTCACCACTTATCTAAGAAAATATTTCCAACCTGTTGAAGTAGAATTAGGAGACAAAACCTATCCTGAAAAATTTGATACATTTGTTACACCAACGTTCTTTTTCATCGATCCTAAGACCCAAGAAGCGATCGAGGAACCTTTTAGAGGTGGTGCAAAAGTACCTGCATTTTTAGAATTATTAAAAGAGTACAAAGAAGAAAAAGAAGAGGATAAAGAATATGATTAAAAATATATTAGTTTTATTAGTTGCATTACAATTATTTGTATTTGCTGATTTTCAAGATATTGACATGAAAACATTAGAAACCTTACGTGCAAAGAATGTACCCGTAATCGACATAAGAACACCTGGTGAATGGAAAGAAACAGGAGTTATCCCAAATGCTCACAAGATCATGTTTTTTGATGAAAGAGGAAACTACAATGTCAATAAATTTTTAACACAATTATCAAAAGTAGTCAAAGATAAAAACCAACCTTTTGTCCTAGTATGCCGCACAGCAAGCAGAACAAAGATCGTAGGCAAATTTCTAAGTGATCAAGTAGGATATAAACATGTCAAAGAGTTAAGCGGAGGAATGATGTTTGGATGGAAAGGAAAAGTAGAGAAATAATCCCAATATCTAATCCTAATCTAGTTAAGAAGTCTTGCTTTAACTAGACCTTAGTTTGATGAGACTAAAGTCATAGCTTTCTACACAACTCAAAATTATTTTAAATCCCAATATTTAGGGATTGGATTGGAAATGGTGCTTCAGCTCCATCAAATATTGGTAAATTTTTAAAGTTTTTAACTTAAAAAAATTTATTACAATCTTATCTATTTCACAAGATCTTTCTTGTTCCAAAGCTGCAGCTTTGGAACAAGGACAAAAAGAAAAACTTCTTAACTTATATTACAATCGGGATTAGATTTAAACTCTTCCTTTTAATGCTTCGAGTTTTTCTATCCTTGCATCTGTACTAGGATGTGTGGAGA
>JALSQA010000475.1 GCA_026985685.1 Campylobacterales bacterium
TTTCATACCAAAATTTACTTCTTTGGCATGTTTTGCATTTTCACTGCGATGAAGTCCTAAAAAGGTAATCCCATAAGCTTTGACAAAACAAGCTATCGCCAAACCAGCAGTTATCGCTAAAGAAAATATAGCAAAAGGAATGGCTAATTTTAAAGATGTATCCACAATAGCACTTGAGCCTAACATCGATTGAAAAATCATCCACTCACTCAAAAAGCCATTTGTAGGTGGAAGTGCTGAAATAGAGATGGACGCTAGTAAAAATGTCCATGCTGTAACAGGCATAGTTTTAATAAGTGAACCATACTTTTCAATATTTTTTGTATGTGTCTGGTGAAGTACACTACCAGCTCCCATGAAAAGTAAAGATTTGAAACTCATGTGATTGAAGGTGTGAAACAGTGCAGCGATAAAAGCAAAAGAGCTTAAAACCTTCAAGCCCAAAGAGTCAAAAATCATACCCATACCAAAACCAATCAAAATAATACCTATATTTTCTATAGAGTGATTTGCCAGCAAAGCTTTTATATCATGTTCACTCAAAGCATATAAAACACCTATGATAGAAGATAGCGACCCCACAACCAAGATAACAATCCCCCACTCCAAAGGCCAAGGATAAAGTACATCAAATAAAAATCGAAACATCCCATAAATAGCAATTTTTAGCATCACTCCACTCATCAAAGCAGAAACTGGCGAAGGTGCAGCAGGATGTGCATAAGGAAGCCAGACATGAAGTGGTACAGCTCCAGCTTTACTCAAAAAGCCTAATACAAGTAAGAAAAACAGTAGTGTAGGATAAGTAAATGCACTAGCAACCAATTTCATCTGAGAAAAAGATATCTCCAAATCTCCATCAGTTGTAATAAGAAAAAACATTAACAAAAATATAAATCCAAAATGAGTCATAAAAAAGTAAAAACGCCCCGCATCAATAGTTTTTTTATCTTTAACTTCTGTTAAAATAAGTTGCCAGCTTGTTAAACTCATAAGCTCCCAAAAGAACAAAAAGACAAGGGCATTGGCACTGATAACAACACCAATCATCGAAAGGATAAAGGCAACATAATGCACACTAAAATGTGCTTTTCTCTTAATATGAGGAAAATAACCAAAAGTATAAAATAAATTTGGCAAAACACCAAGCAAAATAAGGGCAATAAAGACAATACTGAGTGTATCAAACAAGAACATAACTTCTACGACCTATGTGAATTGTATATTTGAAAGGAGAACTTTAAGAGGTCCTAAATATTTAGGCGGATATTAGCAAAAAAGAGTATAAAAAATACTAACAAAAGATAATTAAATATAAATTTTTATAACCTTAGCACACCAAAAGATATTTGGTGTGCTCATTTAAGCAGAGTTTATTAAAACTTATCTTTAAAAGATTTCATTTTACTGATCAACTCATCAAAAAGTTTTTCTGCTTTATTTTTACCTTTAACTTCTTTTTTAGTTTTTTCAATTGCATTTTTGAGTGATTTGTAGGTAACATCACTTTTACTTGTATAGCCTAGTAATTTTGCTTTTTCAAGCTCTTTTTGTGCTTGGGTAAGATGTTTTAGTGCTTGTTTTTTATCCTCTTTTGCAATATTACTTGCAGCTACTATCAAAGCCTGAGCTTTTAAAACTGGGATAGGTACAACAACAACATTCTCAATCATTGTATTTAATGCAGTAACCAACACTGCTTTTGATTCTTGTAACTTATCTTCATGAAGATATTTTGCTGCTAGTTTTAAAGCATCTGGATAAGTTTCTACTGGTAAATTAACACTTACAATATCGATTTCACTTTGTAGTGTAGTTAAAAGTTTTCTTGCTTCCTGTACTTTACCATCATTTAATAAATCATTTACAAGATCAAGACTTTTTTTGATCTCTTTTGCATCACCTACATACTCTACTGCCTTAACAGATGCGTCTATGGGTAATAGTTTTGGTGCATGTTTTGCACTCAAAGCAACCTCTAGTTTTCCAATTGCATCTTCTAAATCTTTGATAGCTGATTTTGTATCTTTTTTGTCTATATCTGCTATAACTTTTTGGGTTAATACAACAGCATTAATCGCCTCTTTTATGACATGAACTTGTTTATCTTTAGCTTCTACTTTTGCATTTGAGAGTGCATTTTTAGAAACCTCCGCTGATGTTTTTGCCATCAAACCTGTACTACAAAGTAATGATGCAGTTACTACTGATAATATAAATTTTTTCATCGTTTAATCCTTTCAATTACATTTTTTTTGTGAAAGAATTTTAGTTAAATTGACTCAATTTTTCTGCTACATAAGTAGCAATTTTATCGTTTTGGATGAAATTTTTTGATTTTTTGTATATTTTGCAAGAAAAATGGAAGTATAAAAAGAAGTTCTAGTACAAAAGAAAATATAATCATTTTCATTGTGCCATTTGGATCATTTGATAAAGGTAATCCTCCTGTATTCATACCAAAAAAGCCAGTAAGTAGTGTTAATGGTAAAAATATACCAGAAATAATAGTAAGATAGTATACATTTTTATTCATTTTTTCATCTACCTTAGCTCTATAAAAATCATAAAGGTTATCTAACTTATCCATAGCATCTTTGGAAAGATCACGAATACGAATCATATGTTCATACACATCGGCAAATGCTAAATCATTAAACTCAGTATCTCTTTTATGATGAGCTATAAATAATTCAAATGAAAGAGAAGCATGAAACATAAAACGATAAATTAAAGAGACATCTTTTTTATAACTTAACCACTTTTGCATGAACATATTATTTAATCTCTCTTCATACAAAGACTCTTCTAAATTTTCAATATTAAAGTGATATTTTTGAATATCTTTAATCAATTTTTCTGTTTTGTCATCTAAAAAGTTTTCTAGACCCTCTAATGTACCAATCTGTGCTAAACTATTTTTTTCACGATCAAAACTAAAGCACTTGTTTTTATCTATAACAAAAGCATAAGATTTGACATCTATTTTATTTTGTAAAATTTCAGGTAGACGAAGAATCAAAACACTATATCCATCAACTGCCACAAAATTAGATGGATGATTTGGATTTTCGATATCTTCCAAAAGATGTATATCAATAGTCATTTTCTATCTTTTTTAACAATTTATCCACGTTATCAATCGCTAACTTTTTTCGCTCTATATGTAAGATACCCTCTTTTTTAAGTTGTTGGAGATGACGATTTACAACATGACGAACTGTACCTATCATAGAAGCTATCTCTTCATGTGAAAGTTTATGTAAAAGTCCTAAAGGAGAAAGTGAGTTTTTTAAATTTAAATTTTTTAAAATAAGTTTCATCAATCTTGTAGATGTATCATACAAAGAAAGATCAGTTGCTAACTCTTCAATTTGACGCATCTGTCTAGCCATATATGGGAAAAATGCTCTGTTAAAAGCAGGATTAGTATCAATCCACTCTCTGACTTTGTCAATCGGCAATACCAAGACCTCTGTATCATCTAAAGCTGTAGTCATCACTTCATGATAATCCCTGTCTAATACTGTCAAGACATCAAACATATCAGCATGTGAAAGTAAATAGAGCGTTTGTTCACGATTATTATGAGGATTGTATTGATAAACTTTTATACGCCCACTAATAACAATATAAAAATATTTTAGTGTATCATCACTGCTCATAGCAGGCATCCCTTTAGAAAAGAGATGAATTTTTCCGATACGATTTATCTCCTGAATCAATGAGGAACTGATTTGTTTAAAAGGATCTAGTTTTTCTAAATGCAGCATGTATACTATCTTTTGATTATTTTTGCAATATCTTTGATGTTACTTACACAAAAATCTGCACCTTTTAAATCATCACAATCACCTCTGCTTACAAAAATCGTTTTACCTACTTTTGCATTTTTACCAGCATCTATATCACTCTTTTTATCACCTATCATACATGAAGAAGCTAGATCTATATCAAACTCTTTTTGTGCATCTAGTATCATTTTGGGATTTGGCTTTCTACATTGACAAGAGACTTCAGGAGCGTGAGAGCAGTGAAAAACTTTTTTGATATCAATACCTTCTTGTTTAAATCTCTCTAACATCCAGGCAGTCAAAATATCAAAATCTTTTTGAGTATAATAACCACGCCCTATTCCTGATTGATTTGTCACTATCACCAAAAGATAACCAAGTTCCTGAAAATAACGCAAAAGTGAGAAAATACCATCCATAAACTCAAAATCTTCTATCTTGCATACATATTGTTTATCAATATTAATCACACCATCACGATCTAAAAACAGTGCTTTATTTTGCTTTTTTGAGTTCATCTTCCAAATCTTTTTCTAATATTTGTTTTTCATCTTCTTTTTTATAATGTACTTTAACATGAGAAAGTATATAAGAAGCCATACGAAGATAAATCAAGCCCAATTTATTTTCATTTTGAATATTTTTGAGTAATTTACCCAAATAGTAATTAGCATAAAAATTATATGGCTCACGTTTAACTGCATCCATTAAAACTTCTTGGCTTTTTGCATTTTCTCCTAGATTCATGTACGTAAGAGCTAGTTCTATCTCTATATCTATTTGTGGCTTTTTCAATGCCAGGCTTTTTTCATAAGCTTTTGCAGCTTCTGAAAAAATACCTACTTCATAGTAAGTATTACCTAGCTCATTATACAATTCAAAATCTTTATTTTTGTATGCGAGTTCATTTAATCTACTAAGTCTAAGTGCTAAATCCAAAATCTTTGAAATCTTCTGTTTTTCTACATATTCTGGATTTAGGGTATATGCTCTTCTTATCAAATCAAATGCCTGTGATACTCTATTTGTACGAAGATATAATGATGCTAGTTTCAACATACACTCTACATTTTGAGGATCTTCTTTTAAGATTTTTTCTAAAAAAGTAGATTTTTGTGTTGTTTTATTTTCATTGATATAATAATACTCCCGACAAACAGGAAAACTTTTAGCATACAAAAATCCAAAAGATAAAAGTAGCAAAAACGCAATTTTACGACTATTTTTTAAACTTTTTATGCCTATATCTATCATTTGTAAAAAATTATTATCTATTTTTAGTCCCATGAGCACATTATATATAGATAGCATTAAAACTCGTTATTCTATATTTTTAATCTTTTAAAATTAAGACTCAGTTTATCTGTGCTCTATTTTAATCTGGTGGTCTATAATTTTTTTCACGCTTTTTCTTTGCTTCTTTTCTTTTGGCTTCCATTAGTGCTGCATCTTGTAAATCTTCTATATTATCATGATGAGCACCATCTAAAAAACGCTTAGGATCATCAAATTGACCAGTTTTTAAACCCCATAAAAGTGCCACTAGTCCAAGAGCACCTAAAAATGTGGAAATACCAATCATCAACGCTATAATATTACTATCCATTTTTTCCTCTTTTTACTTTTTTTTATCTATAAAAACACGCTTGATTCTCACTGCATTTCCCACTACCAACAAAGAGCTAAGAGACATCGAAAGTGCTGCTACTAATGGAATCACATAACCTGCAACTGCCAAAGGTATCGTGATAAGATTATATACCAATGATAACCCAAGATTTTGTTTTACATTTTTATATGTTGCCCGTGAGAGTTTGAGTGCATCTTCTAAAGATGTAATCTTATCATCAAGTAAAATCACATCACTCACCTCAACAGATATATCTGCACCACTTCCCATCGCTATGGCGATATCACTTTTCGACAGTGCCAAAGCATCATTGATACCATCTCCTGCCATGATTACGATCTTTCCTTTTTGGTGATACTCTTCAACAATATCAGCCTTATCAATAGGCAGGAGTGAAGCATAAACTTCTTCAATCCCTACTTGTGAAGCTATTTTCTGAGCAACACTTTTATGATCTCCTGTTAACATAACAGGTACAACTCCCATCTTTTTAATCGCTTCTATCGCTTCTTTAGCTCCCTCTTTTGGTTGATCTTTAAGTGTCATATAGCAAACTATTTCACCATCAATTCCAAAAAGAAATAATGAGTCCTCTTCTTCAATCTCTATTTTGATATTTTGGTCACTAAAGAGTGTACGACTACCTCCAAGTAAATTCTGTTCTAAATAGTTGGCCTTTATTCCTCTGGCTT
>JALSQA010000476.1 GCA_026985685.1 Campylobacterales bacterium
TAGTGAAATTGCAAAACAACTTAATGTCAGCAGAAGTTCACTTAAAGATTATATCAATTCACGCTCACTTAAAGAGATTGTTGATTCTAAAAATATTCCAGATATAACAAGAATCAATATAAAAAACAGTTTTCCATCTCCTCTCAATGAAGAGTGTACATTAAAAAATCAACACAAGGATCAGTAATGGCTGAAGCAACGGTAGTTAAGAAGAGTTCCAAACAAAGAATGGCTGAATATTTAAAAGGCTGGGTGCCTTATCGTATTCAACGATATTATGCATTTATTATAGCAACAATATTTTCATTGATTATTCCATGGATTAAAATCAATGGTGCACACTTTTTTCTTTTAAATTTTGATCATAAACAGATTCACCTCTTTTTTACAAAATTTGATATGCAAGAATTGTACATGATGCCTTTCTTACTTATATTTGGTTTTTTAGGTGTATTTTTTCTCACAACCTTAGGTGGTCGTGTATGGTGTGGTTGGTTATGTCCTCAAACAATTTTCAGGGTTATCTACAGAGATCTTATACAAACAAAAATTTTAGGTATTAGAAAAAGTATTAAAAACAAACAAAAAGAGCCAAAAGATCAAATAGGCAAAAAAACAATTGGTGTTCTTATGTGGTCTGTTTTAGCTTTTATAGCTGCTGCTGACTTTGTTTGGTATTTTGTACCACCTGAAGACTTTTTTCAATATATCAAGCATCCAGGCGATCATACGGTAATGATTACAACACTTTTTATTGTTGCTGGTTTTTTGATATATGATATTGTTAAATTAAAAGAAGATTTTTGTATCTATGTTTGTCCATATGCTAGAGTTCAATCTGTTATGTATGATGAAGAAACTATTCAAACAATATATAATACAGATAGAGGTGGTCATATCTATAGTGATGATCAAGAGAAAAAACTTGTTCACAATCTAAAAGAGTTACATCAAAAAGAAGGTGAAAATGCCGAATGTACTATGTGTGATGCCTGTGTAAGAGTTTGTCCTACACATATTGATATCAAAAGAGGTACACAATTAGAGTGTATTAACTGTCTTGAGTGTGCGGATGCCTGTACTCAGGTTATGGGTGCATTAGGAAAACCTTCACTTATTACCTGGACAAGCTATTCAGCAGTAAAAGAGCATAGAAAACCAAAATTTATTCGTTTTAGAACAATCGCTTATGCATTTGCTTTAATATTAGCACTTGTTGGACTATTTTGGATGGGATCTAAAAAAGAGTATATGCTACTTAATATCAACAGAACAACACAGTTATACAAAATAAAAGATGATGGTCATAAAGTCACAAATGCTTATAAATTTTTGTTTCAAAATACACAGCAAGAACCGCATAAATACTATTTTGAGGTAGAAAGTCATCCTGAAATAAAAGTTGAAAGACCTAAAAAAGCTTTTAAATTAGGTGCTGGTCATAAATCAAATAAGATCGTAATATTATCTACTACAAAAGATCTTGTTAAAGATAGAACTAAAGATACACCTATCCCAATCAAAATCAAAGCTTATGCAACAGATAAAAAAGATAAAATTGTTGTTGAAAGAAATACTATCTTTGTATTCCCAAGATATGATCTTTTAGAGAAAAAGCGTAAACAATAATCTTTATAATTATTCACATCAGATTACTCTGGTGTGAATATTATTGTATAACCGGAATAATCAACCTAATCTTCTCATGATCAGCTAAAAAATCAATATAAACATGTTCACAAAGTTTTTCAATATCTAAATCATTATTTTTATCACGTTTTGAAGATTTTATCTCTAATTTTACTAATTTACAACGTTCATCTTTAACAACAACCATCTCACCTACTTTTAACTTTAACATGATATTTATCTTTGCGTTATTATCAAAAGTTTCAAAACATTTACGCATAATTTTCAAAAAATCATTTTGAGATATTTTAAATTCAGGTATATCCGGATCCATAATCAATTTTATTTCATGTCTGTTTTTTATATTAAGTAGACTAATAGAAGTTTCTAACAATCTATTTATATCAGTTAAAACATATTTACTTATCTCTTTAGCACTAAGTTGTCTATTTTTAATTCGCTGATATAAACGTATACCAATATATGAATCATCCTGGTATGCAACTGTAATACCATAAAAAGCCAAATCATCATATTTTAAATCAATATGTGTCATTCTAGATCCATACTCTTTAGGTGCATAAGCCAGGCACAATTCATATATATCATTTTTATTAGCTTTACCTAATAAAAATTCAGCTGATGTATTTAGATAAGATATTTTGCCATCAACATCAAACAATATAAATGGATTGTTGTCATTCTCAATAAATAAGGTAAAATCATAAGTCATATTCATTGACCTTTTTACGTAATGTGTTACGATTTATACCTAGTATATTTGAAAGTTTTAATTGAGATTTATATTGTAATAAACCTGCTTTAATCAATGGTCTTTCATATAAATATAAAAAATCTTTGTAATCATTATTCCCTTTTAGATTTTTTGAAAAATAATCAAATAACAAACCTTCAAGATCTTGTTCATCAAATTCATTTTTAATAAGTATTTTATAAATCTCTTTTTTAAGTGATTTGCTATTTTCACTTAAATCCAAGTTATTCACATCTATTTTTATTGATGTCTCAATCGCTAACATTTTTGTTGCTTTTTCAATAAAATGTTCTGCTAATAACTGTGCATCTTCTAAACGCTTTGATAAAGGAGAAATTTCATAAATATATCCAAATAAATCATCTACATAAATATCATTTGGTTGATATAGTGCTGTTGCAATAATACGTTTATTATCAAAATTTAATTGTGAATAATTTGATATTTTTTCAAAATCTGTAATAATTAATTCATGACTTGATTCCAATGCATATAATACTTCATCAAGACTATTACCACTCACAACAGTTGCATCAGGTAAAATATATCTAGCTAGAGTTTTTTTTCCATTTCCTTTCGCACCAACAATCAAGGATGAAACAAAAAAACTTTTAACAAGCATCAATCCTTGTACAATGCTCGTTAATTCATCTGATTTTGCTATAAATAAAGACATTAATTCTCCAATTCATGTAAGAATAAAATCACTAGTGTATATTTTGATTTATTTTATCTTACATAAATATAACTAAAATCTTAATAATTGCCTATTTTTATATCACTTTCTTTTTAATTTTTGCATAATATCTTTACCAAAATCAATAAATGATTTTTTTTCAGACACTAGATCAATTTCATGATTTTCATTATTTATATTTTCTTCTTCTTTAGGAATAGATTGATTTTTTGATATACGTCTTTTTAATTCTTCAACTTTAAGAGATAATAATCCTTTATCCTTTTCTAGCATTTTCTTATCTTCTTCTAATCTCTGAACCTGATACAGATAGTTATCTCTCTCTTGTGCTATATTTTCCATCTGTTTCATATCTCTTGAATAACTCTCTTGTTCAAGTTTACATTTTTCATTTTCTTGCTGTAACTTTAAAACAGTAGTTGTAGCATCAGATATACTTTTTTCTTTTTGATTTAATTCTGTAGATAGTTTTTCTATCTCTTTAATATACTCTGCTTCTTTACTACTCTCTTTTGTGATTTTTTGCAAAAGCTCATCTTTTTCACTGATATGTTTTTCTATTTCAACTTTACACTCTTCTAGTAATTCATCTTTTTTTGACAATAATTCTTTTATATTTTGATATTCAATCTCTTTTTCTTTTAATTCATCTGTTTTAGCATTTAATATCTCTTCAGTTTTTACTAATTTTTCTTGAATATCACTCTCTTTAGCTTTTTCTTTTTTATAGAGCAAAAGTGTACTTTCTAATTCTTTTGTTAAATTTCCAATTTTTGCTTTTGATTTTTCATATTGACGTACTTTTTCATCATTTAATTCTTCTAATAAATCTATTTTTTCTTCAAATTTTTTTTCTGTCTTTGTCTTTGCTAGCATATAGCCAAATAACATGCCAAATAACAGTGCTACAACTAAGCATAAAACCATCGCTGCAATTATCGTTGTCATGGTTGTAATCATAGTAATTCCTCTTTATTAATTAATTTTGATATTGATTTGAGTATCTTTTTTATCGCCCATTCCCATTGACTTTTTAACTTTAATACCATTTTTTTGCAAATATTTTTTAATAATATCAGCACGTTTTTGACTAATTATCTTATTAAGCATTCCATCATCTGAAATTTTAGCATATGAAATCACTTCAATATTTGAATCTTGCTTTTTATCTAAAAGTTTAACAACCTTTTCTAATACACTTTTACTCTCTTCTTTAATGTCATTACTTCGTTTTGTAAATAAAATACCTTCTTTTCCTAGCAAATCATTGATTTGATTTTCTAGTCCATTCTTTGTATCACTATTTTGTTCTTCTAAATTAGAAAGTTGTTTTTTATCTTCATTCTTTTCTAATTTAGCACTAGCTAATGGAACTTTAACACTTTTTTCAGCTTTTTTGGCTTCATTTTTTTTATGAGGATTAAGCAATACTAAACCATCTTCAGTAAATTTATCTTCAAGTTGATTTATTCTTTTAGGAAATTCTGTATTATTACTATTTGCTTCAATTTTTATAGTATTGCTATTTACAAATATTGAACCTTTATTACTAGATGATTCTTTTAACAATTGAATCAATTCAATCATATCTTTTTGCCAACTAATCTCTTTTATATCATCACTATATCTTATATCGTTATCACAACTACTGTTTTGACAAAATGTATCTATATATTTTATTAGTGAACTTTTTTTCATTGAAGGAGAAAACATTGCAACAATCGTAGTATGATCACCTAAAATAATTCCAAAAGCTGCATCTGATTTTTCTGTATTTACAGGAGTTTGTACATTTTTATCTTGCTCTTTTTGTGATTGAATATTATTTTGAAGGATTGGTTTATCATCAACAGTTTTTTCTTTTATTGTACTATTCTTTAATATACCAAGTTTTGCTGCTATTTCATCTTTTTTTAAATCTACACAAATATATATTATCGTTACACTGATAACCAGACCTAGCAATTTTACGGTATTGCTACTCATCTACACTCCTAAACATGTAATTTTCTAATTTTACCTAATTTAAATTAATTTAACTATTATTACTATAATTAGTATATTTTTAACTCATATAGTAGACAATAGTTACTAAAATAACAAATTATTTCAAGATAGAAACTTTGTTTCTATCTTATTGACAACTCAAACATTCCATACTTCTGTCAGCTACGTTATTTTCACTTTCAGGAGACTGACTTCTAAGATAATAAGTAGATTTAAGACCCATTTTCCAAGCTAACATATAAATATCATTAAGATATTTTCCACTAGCTTTATCTAATGTCATGAAGATATTAAGACTTTGACCTTGATCTATCCATTTTTGTCTAATAGCACCAGCCTTAATCAAAACACTCTGATCAAGTTCATATGCAGGTACATAGTATTGCCAGGTTTCAGGATTTAATTTAGGAGCAACAACAGGAATCATTCCACTTAAATTCTCTTCAAACCATTTACGTTTATATATTGGCTCTATAGCTTGTGTTGTTCCAACTAAGATAGATATAGAACTTGTTGGTGCAATTGCCATCAGATAGCCATTTCTCATACCATCTTTTTGTACTTTTTCTTTAAGTTTATGCCAATCATAAATATAACCAAATAAACCACCACGATCAACCAGTTTTTTGGCTTCTTCATTAGCAACATCTATAGGAAATATACCTTTTGACCAATTAGAACCTTCAAAATCAGGATAGGAACCTTTTTCAATAGCTAGATTTGACGATGCTTTAATTACATTGTAACTAATCATCTCCATAACTTCATCTATTTTCATAAAGTGTTCATCACTGCCCCACTCTATTTTATTTTGTGCTAGCATTTGTGCTTCACCCATTACACCTAAACCAATTGATCTACTCAAGTTATTTGTTGTTTTAACTTTTTCTAATGGATAGAAATTTAAATCAATTACATTATCAAGCATTCTAATAGCAGTTGGCATAACTCGTTCTATATCTTCTTTAG
>JALSQA010000477.1 GCA_026985685.1 Campylobacterales bacterium
GAGCTCTTTTTTTGTCTGGAAGCTTGCCAAAAAGCTGTTTTAAAATTAATCTCTTCATGAAGATCGCTTTGTTGCAGTGCTTTGTATGCTTTAGGGCTCACCCTGCGTTCCCGGTTGACATAGATGATCTCTAGTGTAGCATCAAGATGTGGTGTAATCTTCTCAAAAAATCTGCGTTCACTTCTGTTATAGGCAAAACAAGCTATCTTCATTGGTGACTCATGCTACGTTTATATCCAAAAAATGTTCCTATAAAAAAGAATACATAAGCAACTCCGATGCTGAAATGAAAAGGTGTATCCATCATAAAAAGAGTTAAAAGTGAAATACCAAATATTTTGGCATATGTATCAAATTCATAAAAATTTTCTCTAAAGAGTAGATAAAAAAGCATCAACAGTAATAAAAATGCAATAATTCCACTATCAAGATAAGCTTGTAAAAACTGGTTGTGAATATGATATAAATTATTGATGTAGGAACGTGTTGGAAAATATTTTTTTTGTATCTTTTCGATTTCTTTTTTTGAATCACCCATACCAGCACCAAGTAAGGGATGTTCTTTAACTACCTCAAGTACAGCAATCCATATCGCTACTCTTTGTCCGAAACTAGTTTGCATATCACCTTGTTTAAGTTTGTGTAGACTCTCTTTGGTGTAATGCATACGCTGGTTAAAAACAGGACTGCTTTGGTATGCAATAAAGTATAGTGTGATCAATGTAACAAATGTAATAGTAAATGTTTTCAACGTTGGGCGATAGTGGTACAAGGCAAAATAAATTGCCGAAAAAATAAATGCTAACTGCCCGGTACGTCCACCATTTACAAAAAGATTAATTGTCGCAGATAGTGCAAAAAAGAGATAAAAAAGTTTTAGGGCTTTCTTCTCTTGTGTTTTAAATCGAATTAGAGATATGAAAATTGTAAAGACCAAAAAAGTACTATAGTAAGTACGATGTAAAAAAGGGCTAGGGTCATTTATAGTTGCACGTTTGATATGCCATATTTCAAAAAATATGCCATATGATATGATTTCTGAGATAAACATCGCAATCAAAAATGCACTAATAATCTGTTTGAATAAAGTACGATTGATATGAGTTAGTAATACTGGAAGTATAAGGGGCTTGTACCCAAGTTTGGCAAACCAAAATGTGATACCATTTTGGATTTTGTTATTGTAATATCCATCGCTCAAAGAGTGACTCCACAGAAAAGACAGGAGTGTAATAACTGAAAAACCAAGAAATATCCAGAAAATTTTTTCATCTTTAAGAATTTTCCATTTTTTGTCAATATTTCCCTCCCACAGCCACATAATAAAAAGTACGACAGAGAGAGTATTGATCAAAAATAGTTTAAAAGGGATTGAAAAGGCGAAAAGTATAAGTAAATAATTTATATATCTTGTCATATTTGTCGCATAGCCTTTGGTCAATAATAAGCGTATTTTATCGAGATACTATTAATTTTAAGATCAGATATAAAAAAGTAAAAAATAGTTATACATTTTGTCAGATTAGTACGTAAATGAAGTGCTAGAATTATAATAGTAGTGTAAATAATCCTGCGGGGTGATTACCTATAAATTTATGACTTAAACGCTCAGAGCTTATAAAAATACGATTGTCATCATCAAAAGTTACTGCTTCGATTTGTCTAAACCCAACTGGAGGATTGTGAATAGTTTTATCTGTGATATCAGCTGAGAAAAAATTATCTTCAAAAAAATTCTCTATTACCATAACATGAGGATTTGTTGCTGTGATTGTCTCATATCCTACAAGAACAAGACGCTTAGAGACAAAATCATAATCTGCTCCTGTTACAAAGAATTTTAATCTCTTTTGATCAATAGAATGAATAATATATTTACCTGGTTTTTTAGAAATAGGGTAGAGTTTAGTTGTCTTATCTTGCCAGTTTTTTGTAAAGATATAAAGTTTGTTTTTGTAACTGATCAGAGCTTCTGCATCATAAGGTGTAGAAAACTCTTGATAAGAAAATTTCTCTTGATCTGCGTATGAAAATGATATTGTTTTGGCTTGCAGTGAGGTTTGTTTCAAAAGTTCTTCCTTTGAAATTTTGTAAATCTTTAAATTTTTTCTGTTTCCCATGTTGTTGCCAATATCTCCGATATAAACATACTTTTCATCTTGAGCAATATCTTCCCAGTCATAGTTAGTGGCATTTTTGATAGTAATAGTTCGTAAGATAACACCAAAAGTATCTATCTCATAAAGTTTTGCTTCATTACCACTATCTGTGAGTGTAAAAAGTCTGCCATCAATACTGATAAGACCAGAACTTTCATGAATTTTTTGGGCAAGTGTTGCGATTTTTTTTGGTTTGAAATCTTTGTTTAATGTTGTGTCATGTGTTTTTTCAATGATAAAATCACCTAAATCTAAAGGAGCTGATGAAATACCTTCATCATTTACTATATGTATATGGCAGTCATCATGTAGACCTAGAGTAGGATTATAAAGTTTGATAATATTATTGCCTTTTTTCGCGTGCAGAGTTCGACTTATACATGAACCTTCATATACTATAGTACCCTCTTGTGAAGAACGAAATGTAAAATGTGGTTGCAAATTGGATGTGATCGCTGGAATTGGGATGATATATTCAAGAGAAGGAGTTTGGTATTTTTGAATCTCAAAAGTTGGTATATGTAAAGGTAGAGAAAGATTGTTTTTATGATCAAGAATTGTAATTGTACAAAAATTATAAAGACCATCATCTAAAGCATCAAAAGAGACGATGTTTTCACCTGCCTTTACTTTTGTCAAATCACCTTTGCATCTAGGTTCATATAAAATATCTCCTGCCTTATCAGATGTAAAAGTATATGTAAAATCTGAAGAAGTTTTAATTAAATTTAGTCTAGTAA
Organism: Campylobacterales bacterium; assembly: GCA_026985685.1. Classification (GTDB taxonomy): domain Bacteria; phylum Campylobacterota; class Campylobacteria; order Campylobacterales; family QNZT01; genus QNZT01. The sequence continues at coordinate 2,900 of JALSQA010000477.1, forward strand.
GTGCTGGTGGAGTTTTGTCTGCTTTGATTTTATCTTTGATAGTTGTAGGCGATGGCAAACCACACCCAATGAACAATACTAAAAGAGTAAAAAGGTAAAATAAATTTGTTTTCATGCCTTAAAATATAGCAAAAATTGAAAGATAATCCAATACTTTTTTAAACTAAATACTAAATTATAGTTTTCTTTGTAAAAAAGTTACAGTTTTATACAAAAGATAATTTTCAGTTTCTGTTTTGATAATAGAGACTACTGACAAACATGAGATTTTTAAAAACAGTTTTGATTTGAGGAATTTTAAAATCTTTTAACATCATCTCTTCATTAAATGAAATAAGGGCATTTTCTTCTATATATTTATGGGGTGATGCTATCCAGTAGGTATGATGGTTTTCATTTACTTTGATAAATGTATATTCTTTAGTATTTAATGTTTGGACTACTTTAGCAAAATGTATATTTTTAGCTTGAAGCATTGTTGAAAAGAAAATAGATAAAACTAAAATATATTTCATAAATAACCTTTTAAAATTAATTATTTCATTATATTTAATATTTCTTAAGATTTAGAAAAATAGATGAAATAAGATATAATTCTTTTTTATCTTCATAAAGGAATCCCATGAATCCAAAAATAGACGAACTTATTCAAAAAATCACTTCACTTGAAAATGATTTAAGAGATGAAGTAGAAAAAGAGCAAAAAAAAGTAGCATATCAATTTAAAAAAGGACGTGTGGTATTTGATAAAGATGTTCTTGCAAAACAGCGTGAAGGTTTTATATCACTTTTGACATATTTAAGAAAGACACCAATACTTTTTATAGTAACTTCACCTTTTATCTATGGGTTGATTATTCCTGCTTTGATTTTAGATATGTGTGTATCTATATATCAGGCAATTAATTTTAGAGTTTATAAGATTCCTATGGTAAAACGAGATAAATATATTGTATTTGATAGACAATATTTGGCTTATCTCAATATCATTGAAAAGATAAATTGTCTGTATTGCAGTTATTTTAATGGGTTGATGGCATATGTTAGTGAAATAGCTAGCAGAACAGAGCAGTACTGGTGTCCTATCAAACACGCAAAAAAGATTGCTTATAAACATAGATATTATGACTTATTTCTTCCTTATGGGGATGCAAGTGATTATCATCAGAGATTAGAAGAACTTAGAAAGAGATTAGAAAAAGAAGAATTCTAAAAAGAGTTATCTTGAATTTTTTTCCTCAAAAATTTTATCAAGGCTATACTTTCCTGGACCCAAAAGTGATATAGCAACACCTCCTATAAGAAATAGTAAAGGCGTTTCAATGCTCCACTCTCCATGTATACCAAGTGTAAAAATATTACCCGCATGAACTAATAAGATCGCAACAAACATATTAAATGCTAATATCAATCCTGCATATTTTGTAAAAAGTCCTATGATTATTAAAAGAGGTGCAATAATTTCACCTAAATAAACTCCATATGTAACAAAAGAGGGTAGATCACGTGCACCAATCATTCCTTCTATAAAATTAATACCATGAATTGCTTTATCAACACCATGAAATAAAAGCAAGACTCCAATACCCACACGAAGTAATAATTTTCCAAAATCATCAAACATAAAATTTCCTAATAAAATATAAAAATATTATATCAAAAAAAATTATGATTTTTTATAAGATAACTGAAATTTTATCATCTCTTCAAAAGGTAGCAAGAATTTTTCTAATTTATTTCTATCAAAATTCTCTATTCCTTTTTTGTGTAATATCTCTAATATACACAAAACAGATTCCATTGTTGATAGAGCTTGGACAAAAGGTTGTCTTTTAAATGAATATTTAGAAGTTTTTGTATGTGAAAAAGATACTTTGGGTAAATGTTGTAAATTTTGACTTAGTCTAAGTATAGGTTTTGCACTTGACCAAGTTGCATCTATAACAAATATTACAAGTTTTTTCTTTTTGATATCTAATGGTTGAGTGTTTAAGTTTATACTATTTTGAGAGGGGAAAAGTACAATACAATAGTTTTCTTGATTGTTGATGATCTCATTTAGTTGCTTGTGATGTGAAAAATCAACACCAACAAATATTTGAGAATTTGGTAAAGATAGATTGGTTAAACGACCAGTATTGTTTTTTATATGTTTATACTCTTTTGGATGCATCAATATAACAAAACGTGTTTTTGTTTCAACAGGGTGAATAAAGTGACATAGACAATTTTTCATAGATCTATTACACCGATAACACATAGGACGGAAAGAAGGGTTGATTTTATTCATACATACATGATAATGAATTTTTGTTATAATTTAGCAAATTAAAGGAGATTAGATGATTGTTACAAATATAGAAAATATCCCAAATAAAGAGATTATCGAGCATTTTGGTGTCGTTTCAGGTTCAACAGTTCGTGCCAAACACGTAGGACGTGATATCGCTGCTAGTTTCAAAAATATCTTTGGTGGAGAGTTAAAAGGGTATACAGAGTTACTTTCCGAATCACGGGATGAAGCGATAAATAGGATGAAAGAGCAGGCAAAGTCACTAGGTGCAAATGCCATAGTAAATGTTCGTTTTTCTACTTCATCAGTTGCGGCTGGAGCAGCAGAACTTTATGTCTATGGAACTGCTGTAAAAGTGAGATAACATGGAAAATCTCATACTCTTTGCAGTGCTTTTGACATTAGGATTTATCTCTGGAACACTGCTTGAAAAACGTCACTTTAAGGATATCCGCCAAAGAGAAGAAGAGATGGTAAATCTTCCAACGATTATGTTAAAAAAACCTCTAAATAGTGAAAACATCAAAGAAGCAAAACTTGTAAATGGTTCGGTTGTAATTTCTATTGATTATTTTAAAAAATTTGTTGCTTCCTTGATGAACTTTTTTGGTGGACATATTGCCACTTATGAAACTCTGATAGATCGTGCTAGAAGAGAAGCTATTTTGCGTATGAAAGAAGATGCAGGTGATGCCTCAGAGATTATAAATATCAGAATAGAAACTAGTTCTATCTCTAAAAATGCAACACAGAATATTGGAGCAGTTGAGGTACTGGCATACGGAACGGCGATTTACAGATGAAATATACACCAAAACTTCCTGATGAAAGTGTGAACAACCCAAAAGAAAATATACTCTTAAGT
>JALSQA010000478.1 GCA_026985685.1 Campylobacterales bacterium
ATACTTATTTAAATTTTTTTATTCAATTTTAAATTTGGAGAAAATTTTGTTACAATATGAAAATTTTACAGGAGTTTATATGAAGAAAAAGTTACCAATGTATTTGTTGATAGCATTTATAGTTGCGAATATTTTATATATGTTTATCGCACCTTTGATGATTATGGATAAGATCAAACACGATACAAAAGTTATTACTAAAGAGAGGGGACATAAATAATACCCAGATTTATCTGGATATTATTTAAAGTGTTTAAAATTCAAAACCGCCTGTTTGACCTTTGTTCATACTTTGGTAAACAGAATTGACATAAGATTTACGTGTTTGGCAGCCGATGATCTCTTTGCACATCATACAGCTTCTTATCTTGTGCTTTTTTTGACAAGATTGTAAAATCTCTTGTTGCTCCAATAGTTTTGCTTTAAAACGATTTATCTCTTTTTGTTCTTTAATTGTTGGCATAGCTACTCCTTACTTTTTTTATCTCCTCTTTTGAGCCAAAAAAGCATGGCGTTGTATCATGAATATGGCTAGGGATTAGATCAAGCAATCTTTGTTTTCCATCTATCGCTTCACCACCTGCTTGCTCATAAACATAAGCAAATGGAAAGACTTCAAAAGTCATTCTCAATTTTCCCTGCGGAACATCAGATGTACCAGGATAAGAAAAAATTCCTCCACCTTTAAGCAAGATCTGATGTAAATCTGGAACCATTCCACCACTATATCTTAGACGATATCCATCGGCAAAAAAGCTTTCTACAAGCTCTTTGTGTAGTGGTGACCAATTTTTTTGTGTTCCTCCTGGAGCATTTAGTTTTCCTTTTTCATTGAGTGTTATCTCTTTGACAAAAGCAAAAGTATTGTCTGGTTCTAATCGGAACATTTTTACTCCACTCTCATCAGCTGTTACCATCTCAACACGAGGTCCATAGACTACATAAACAGCAGCTTTTAGATTGTTACCACTATAGTTGTTTTCATATATACCGAAAATAGAACCAACAGATAGGTTTACATCAGCCAAACTAGAGCCATCTAGTGGATCATATCCGATAAGATATCTTCCCTTCTCATGTAATGGATGTGGAGCTTCTTTTTCCTCACTTGCCAACTCTTTGATAGAAGTAATTGGTGAAAAAATTTCTTCTATTATTTTGTCACAATGGATATCTAGTTGAAGTTGTGTATCTCCTGTGGCATTTTGAGATTGGGAATAACCTTTATCTTCATGTTTTATCGCATAATCTATTTTGATTGCAGCTGTTTGTATAGCATTATATATTTCTTGCATAAAACTCCTTATATTTTTGTTGCATTTTGCTCAATCCATTTGATTATCTCATCTGTATTGTTTAGATTCAATATCTTAATATCTTCTGGAATTTGATATAAACTAGTATCGACACTTTCGTCAATTGCTATTGCTTTTATATATGGGAAATAACTTTCATCAATTTTTTCACGAAAAATAGCAACTCTAGGAAGTGGTAAGGTCTTTAATCCTTCTACCAAAAGATAATCAAAATCTTTTATCATAGAGACAATCTCTTCAAGTGATTTACTTCTTTGTGAAAAATAAGTAGTTCTGGCAGGTGATACTACAACAGTTTCAGCTCCAGTTTGTGAAAATTTGTAACTATCTTTACCCTCAACATCAAATATAGCTTTATCTTTGGGATCATTTTTGATGATAGCCACTTGATGATTTTTGATTAGCTTTTTGGCTATTTTCTCAATAAGTGTTGTTTTCCCACTATTTGAAGGTCCTGTAAAGGCGATTGCCATACTTTTCATGGATTTCCTTAATAAATATACTTAATTTCTATAATAAAAATTAAAAGTATCTATATTCTAACAAAATATAAATTATATTAGTGTAAAATATTTATTATTTTTTTGTAGGATTGGTGATGAAAAATTTATTTTTAATTGTTGGGGTTAGTTTATATTTATGTCTTGCTGGATGTGCTTCTAAAAGCGGTCTTTTTAGTCCAGATATTTTATCTCAACGTGCATTAACCTATACCAAAAAAGCTGAGATTTATAACTCTCTTGAGATAAAAGCTTCTGCTGTAATTACCTATCTCAATCCTCTGTTAAAAAAATATGAAGATAAATATCATGCCTATTTTCTTGTTAGTCTTTTTATAGATAATGATTCTTCAGATATCAAAAAACAAGGTTTACACAATCATGACATTCAACTGACACTTAATTCTCAATCACCTTTGACAATCAAAGATTTAAAAGCTGATGATGATTTGATCAAAATTGCACCAGTTAAAAATATGTGGTCACACTACTATCTGGTAACATTTGAAAAGCCACTATCCAAAAAGATGAAAATGTTACTTAAAAGTCAGAGATATGGGTCTTCATCGTTAATTTTTGAAGCAGAGTGAGTAATGAAATATCTTTAATTCCTAATAGATGAGCATATATAACATAATTTACTAAAACTTTTTTGCCATACTCCCTTGCCTGTGCATTGGGCAGGAGTTCCATTGTTAAAAAAGGTTCATATTTCTGTTTGGTGAATGTAGTTGGATTTTGGATGATATTTCGTCTTGTATAGCCTACACCTCCATTGTATGCATATGCAATAAGCAGAGGATGAAAAAGATGCTTTTGTAAATAATCAATATGAATATTTGCAAAATTATATGCTACTTCTGGATTAAACATATCTTCATATTTAAAATCATTATAGCCTTGTTGTTTTGCTATAGCTTTTGCAACAAATGGCATAAATTGCATCAATCCTAGAGCATAAGAGTAGGAAACATCTGTAGGAATAAATCGGCTCTCCTGTCGAGCGAGTGCAAATATCAAAGCTTTTCTTTTGGGTTGAAGATCCTTGATATAGCGATTATACGCTAAAAAAAAGTAATGTTTGTTTTGTGAAAATTTATATATCAGTCTAGCTACATGAGGTTGTGTGTCTAAGCTATTTAGTTTTAGTGCATTGAGTTTTTTTGTTTCATAATCTTTAAAATGTTTCTTTTTGAAGTTATTTTGTATCTTCAGCCACATAAATGGATCTGTTATATCAAAGGGTGTTTTAGAGAGTTTTGGTTCAATACTTGTATAGATATTTTTAGGAAACAAGTCTAACTTTTCATAAGCAAATAGTGTGTATATATTGATATCTTTACTCTCTAAAATCAATTTTTTTAACAAACTCTTATCCCTTTTGATGAGGTATTGCCAAAATATAGCTCTATCTCTTTGGAAGTTTTGTTTTGCATTTTTTTGCGAAACTTTAAAATACCATTGTGCAATATCTTCATGTTGGAGTTTTAAGGCATTGATACCTAGTAAAAAATTTGATTGTGCATTTAACTTAGAAGAATCAAATTTCAATATAGATTTTTGTAATTGTATGAGTTTTGGATCATAAACTATCTTTTGAATGGATGTATTAAAAGCATATTTATTTGAAAATTTGTTTAATAAGGTTGCATTTAGATCATGATTGTAATATTTTTGTCGAAATTTATTTCCTACGCTATTAAATATATTTAAAAATTGTTTTGTTGGAGAATTACTTAATGTTGTGAAATCTCTTTTTGCGATAAGGTTTAGTATTTGACTATCATGAGGATATTTATAGTGAATTAAATTGGCTATATTTATTAAATCTTTTGGAGAAAGTTTAGTTGCTTTGTAATTGGAAAGACCTATTTTAATACAGTCTGCGTCTTTGCCTTTAAAAAGTGATGGCGGTAGTTGTTTACAGTATGCAACACGTTTAAATGAAAAATCATCTATTTTATTAGCAAATTTATAAAAAAGTTTCCAATTCATGTTCTTAACTTCACCTATTAGTGAGCTGGCATCATTGGAAGAGATATTTTGATCCAGGTATTGACTGATATAAAAGTCTTTTACTAAACTTCTAGGTTTATCTTTAAAAAAATCACGATTTATTTCTTTTCCATGAGATTGAAATAGTAGTAGGGTTAAAAAAAAGAGTATTTTTTGCATTAGATACTCTCTTTCAATGTTTTTGTTTTGATTATGCTACACTTTGAGCGAGATTGAAAAGTACTCTTACTAAAAAAAGATCTAAAAATTGAAGACCTAATATAATAATAATAGGACTTAGATCAATACCTCCGATTGTGGTAGGGATATAACGTCTTACAAATGCATAAACAGGTTCTGTTAATCTTCTTAATATTTGAACAATTGGATTGCTCGGATCTGGGTTTACCCAAGTAAGTAGTGCGGATATTATAACTATCCAAATGTAGATGTTGATTACCATTGATAAAATTTGTGCGATAGCTTGTATAAATGTAGCTAAGATCATTTTATAATTTCTCCTAAATAATTTTTAATATGTGGATATATTTCACTTAAATCAATATCACTGTCTGTACCAGTTAAAAGTACTTGCAATGGTTTGAAAAATGCTTCACCATTTAAACCACTTTTTCTCATCAAGTATGCCTTATAATCATCGAAACTTTTGTGATAAGGTGCATCTTTTGCAATCTTTTTTAATATTTCAAACTCTTTCACAAATACTTCACAGTTTTTTGTTTTGAAAATATTATCTATCTTTAACTTTATTTCCTCTAAAGTGCTATCTTCATGGGTATAAATTTTTGCTAAATCACCTATTTCTTTGCTTGAATATCCAAGTGCTTTGCTTAATTGTAGTGAATCTAAATTTCTGATATGCTCTTTGTTAAGTTGGCGGAGTTTTTCTATCTCAAATTTTACAGGAGTCTTTGATATTTTTGAGAGATCAAACCATGTTAATGCCTCTTGAAGTGAAAAAAATTTTTTAGGTGTATCATTTCCCATTGTGATTATATAATTACAAATGGCAGAAGGTAAAAAACCTTTTAGAAGCAAATTTTTGACATTAAATAAATCATCTTCTTTGCATAGTGGTTTGCCATTTTCATTTAAGATGATAGGTAAGTGAGCATACTTAATTTCTTTATCATATCCTAAATATTTACGAATAAGAATTTCTTTAGGAGTATTAGGAAGCTCTCTGTTTTGTTTAATTACCATAGAAATATCATACATCAAATCATCCAAAGCATAAGCAAAAGTGCCTGTAGGTGTTTTATCTACATTCATGATGACAAAATCATCAATTTCATCAGGTGTGAAGCTAAGTTTACCTTCTATGATATCTGAAAACGTTATATCTTCTTGTGGTCTTTTGATTCGGATAAGAAAAGGGGATTCATTGTTTAAGACTTCTTCGTCACTAAGAGTTTTACAAGTACCATCATAACTTTGTGTGATATCGTTTTCTAATTTTTGTGCTGTACAAAAACAGACAAAAGCATTTTTATCCATCAGTAATTTGGTAGCTAGTTGCTGGTGAAATTTTAAATTTTCACTTTGGTATATAATTTGATCATATTCGATACCAAAAAGTTGTAAAATTTCTAAGATTTCTTGATCTTTTCCATCTATATTTTGTTCTTTGTCTCTATCATCTATAAGTATGAGAAATTTTTCATGGTTTTGTTTGGCACTAATATAATTAAAAAGAGCAATACGTAAATTTTCTATGTGCATATCTTCTCTAAAAGAGAGTGCAAAACGATACATTTATATCCTTAATTAAATAATTATAAATTAAAGTGTACAGAAATTTTGATTATTGTTGAATATAGTTAAACATCAGATGTGCAAAATTTGATAAATTTGAACTAAATGATTTTTGTGACTGATGATAATACTTTGCCATTTCTACAGCTTTTCCAGCATCTATACGTCCATAACCGGCATGATCATTTCTTCCATTTATGTATTCGTAATCACCGATTTTTTTTGATGTTTTTTGTAATATATCTATCACTTCGTCTCGTGTCAGATCTGGATTTGCACTTAGCATCAATGCTCCAACACCTGCTGCTATGGGTGCCGATGCAGAAGTACCGATAAAATTAAAATTATAATTCCAATCGGTGTATCCTTTTTTCCCTGTTGCATCGGTAGTGATAAGCTCTCCTCCTGATATACCTCCTGGTGCTAAAAAATCAAGTGAAGAAC
>JALSQA010000479.1 GCA_026985685.1 Campylobacterales bacterium
TCCCAAGTTGGAGCTTGGGAGCAAGAAGAACTGAAAACTTTCTCTATATCTGGTTCCCAAGCTCCAGCTTGGGAACCAGAGTGTTCAGAGTGTGTTCCAGCTTTACAGCCATAAGATTCAGAGTCTTTCAACTACAATTCTCTAGGATCTACTATCTTACCAGCTATGGCAGAAGCTGCTGCGACTGCTGAGTTTGCAAGATATATCTCAGAACTTCTAGCTCCCATTCGTCCGACAAAGTTACGATTTGTTGTAGATATACATCTTTCATTGTCACCAAGTATTCCCATGTATCCACCAAGACATGCACCACAAGTAGGATTGCTTACTACTGCTCCAGCATCGATGAGGATATCTACTAAACCCTCTTTTTCTGCTTGTTTTAATATCTTTTGAGTAGCAGGAGTAACTATCATCCTTGTTCTTTTTGAAACTTTTTTACCTTTTACAATCTCGGCTGCGATTCTAAGATCTCCAAGTCGTCCGTTTGTACATGAACCTATAAAAACTTGATCTACTGCTAAATCATCCGCGACTGCCTGGGTGATAGGTTTACCATTTGATGGCAAGTGAGGATAAGCTATAACAGGCTCTAAATTTTCTACATCTATCTCTAGCGTTTTGACATACTTTGCATCTGGATCAGAGTAGTGATATTTTGGAGAATCTCTAAGCTCCTTATCACCCAAAAACTCTTTTGTAATATCATCAACCGCTACTATACCACTCTTTGCACCTGCTTCTATCGCCATGTTACAAAGAGAAAATCTATCATCCATACCAAGATGTTCTATTGTATCTCCAGTAAATTCAAGAGTCTGATACAATGCCCCATCAACACCGATTTGACGAATAATCTCTAAAATCAAATCTTTTCCATAGATATGCTTACCTGGTTTTCCAGTAAATATCACTTTGATTGACTCAGGAACTCTAAACCAGTTACCACCAGTGATCATACCAAAAGCGATATCTGTAGAACCCATACCAGTAGAAAATGCACCCAAAGCTCCATGTGTACAAGTGTGACTATCTGCACCGATGATGACATCTCCAGGAATAACAAGCCCCTTTTCAGGTAAAAGTGCGTGTTCAATCCCCATATCCTTTTCATCAAAAAATAGTTTTAGATCATGTTTATACGCAAATTCACGGCTTATCTTTGCTTGGTTTGCACTTGCGATGTCTTTAGCAGGTATGAAGTGATCCATGACTATTGCAAAGTTATCAGGCTTTGCCAAAGATTTTGCACCACTCTCCTCAAAAGCTCTTATCGAGATAGGCGTTGTGATGTCATTTCCGATTATCATATCGATATCACAACGTATAATCTCCCCAGCCTTTACCTCTCGTCCCACATGTTCACTAAATATCTTTTCTGTAATTGTTTGTCCCATAAGTTCCTCTGTAATTGTCTATTCAAAATATAAGCTAGTTCCCAAGTTCCATCTTGGGAACTAGATGTAAATATGCTATAATAGCAAAAGATTGATAAAGGAGAGAGAATGGCTACTTTACCACAGAACAATGAAGAGTATATCCCAAGATATAGGTGATAAATACTTAACTACTGCACCTGAGATAATCTTTGAAATACTCTCTCAATCAACTATATGAAAAAATGGGTGTTAAATCTTATATTTTAGTAGATGGCAGTGCTTTGACTGCTGAAGTATTTGAGCTTATTGATGATAAGTATGAAAAGATAAAAAATGCACAAGATGATATCATAGAGTTTAAGTTAGATAGTTGTGATATTAGTTTTGATTTTTCAAAGATTTGGGAATAGACTTTTTTAGATATATCGTAAAATCATGTGGCAGATATCCACTTTTTACGAGTACATCTAGTTCCCAATCTCCAGCTTGGAAATTAGATGTACTAGAGGTAAACTTTTTAGCAAAATGTTTAATCTCCTGTGGTAGAAAATAGTTGAAACTTCGACTCTCATCCTTGCCATAAAGAAGATTGAAAACAAATCCCTTTTTAGAATGATCAAAACATCTTTCTATAAACAAAAAAGTCTCAAAACGACTCAAAATATTCATCGAACCACTAGCGATATAAAAATCAGCTACCTCAAGTGAACCTTTTAAAATATCTTTTTGGATAATTCTTTGCCCCGTTCTTTCTCGTGCTATTTTGACATTTTCTTCCACTATCTCATACCCAATATAATCTAGTTCCCAAGCTCCAGCTTGGAAACTATAGGATAGGGGTATGTCAGATAAAAAAGTATAGAAATCCCCAAATCCACACCCAGCATCTACAATAGTATTACCTGTTTGGATATCATCTTTGATAAGTTCATAGATAACCTCAAAGCGTTTTTGCTGAGAATAATCATCATGCCAATTAAGACCTTTGGCAGTAGCTCCATGTTTTTTGAGGGCAGATTTGTAAAATTTGTCGTTATTGATTCTTGGCATAGTGTAAGTATAGCTTAAATATGTAGAATTTTTAGTTACTAAGCTTTCTGGTTCCCAAGCTCCAGCTTGGGAACTATGGGACTATGTGAAAATTAATGTATCATTTTCCTAATGAGCTTGGAACTAATTATTTAACAAACATCCTTTTATGGCTTCTTGTTCTATGATTTTTTCAAAGTCATAATGAACTACCAAATCAACTGGCTTTAAAAGTTTTTGTTCTAGCTTTACTATTGCTTTTAGTTTCTTTTCGTATAGGCTATCTCTGTTTTCAGGGATGACATAAATATCTATGTCTCTACCTCTTTTAGTCATATCTAGTCTGCTTCCAAAGATATATATCTTACACTTTCCAAATATATCTTGTAAAGTCTGAACTATAACTTTTTTTTCATCCTCTGTTAATCTCATATTTTCTCTTTATATTTTCAACTATTTCAAAAAGATAATCTATCTCTTTTAGTATCATATTAAGATGTTCTATCTTTTCTGACTCATCTTCTGGATATTCATAAAAAATTATATTGTAATTTTTGTTAATTGTTTGACAGTAACTTATAGAAGAATACTTTTTGTTAAAGTATTTATTAAAATTATTTTATAATGAAGTATAAAAATACAATATAAGGGATTTTAAAGTGTTTAACGATAAATCTATCCTCATTACAGGAGGAACAGGTAGCTTTGGAAAAAAATTTGTAGAGATTTTACTCAAAAAATATTCTCCTAAGAAAGTTATTATATATTCACGAGATGAGCAAAAACACTTTGAGATGGCTCAAGTTTTTACAGACAATTGTATGCGATACTTTATAGGTGATGTTAGGGATTTTAAAAGACTCAATAAAGCGATGGTAGATGTGGATTTTGTAGTTCATGCTGCAGCGATGAAACATGTACATATAGCAGAGTACAACCCTATGGAATGTATAAATACAAATATTCATGGAGCAGAGTTTGTAATAGACTCAGCCATACAAAGTGGAGTTAAAAAAGTTATCGCCCTTTCAACAGATAAAGCAGCAAATCCTATAAATCTCTACGGAGCTACAAAACTTGCAAGTGATAAACTCTTTGTATCTGCAAATAATATCATAGGAAATAGAGATATATCTTTTAGTGTTGTTAGATATGGAAATGTTATGAGTTCAAAAGGTTCAGTGATACCATACTTTAAAAAACTTTTACAAGAAGACAAAACACTCACTATAACGGATGAGAGGATGACAAGATTTCTCATAACTCTTGATGATGCTGTTGAGTTTGTATTAAAAAGCTTTGAGAGGATGCAAGGAGGAGAGATATTTGTTCCCAAAATCCCATCTATGAAAATGGTTGATTTGGCAAAAGCTATGAATGGAGATAAGCCTTACGAAGTTATAGGACTAAGAGCTGGAGAGAAACTTCATGAGGAGATGATAACAAAAGAAGATAGTTTTAGAACTTTAGAATTTAAAGACCATTACGTGATAAAACCTACTATAAGATTTACAAAAAGCATAGATTATACCAAAAATCCTTTGGGTGAGATAGGCAAAAATGTAAAAGATAGATTTGCATATAGCTCTGAAAATAATAACTGGTGGTTTACAAAAGAGGAGTTTTTAAAACTAATATGAAGCCTATCTACTATGGAAAACAAACGATTGATAAAGATGATATAGATGCTGTTGTTCAAGTTTTAAATTCAGAACTTATAACCACAGGACCAAAAGCTAAAGAGTTTGAAAAAGTAATAGCAAAACAGACAAATGCAAGATATTGCGTAGCTGTTTCAAATGGAACAGCAGCATTACATCTTGGCTCACTAGCTTTACTAAACAAAAAAGACAAAGTTTTAACAACACCAAACTCCTTTTTAGCAACTTCAAATTCCATACTTTATGTAGGAGCAAAGCCTGTATTTGTAGATATTTGTGAAGATGGAAGTATAGATTTTGGACTTTGTGAAAAAGAGTTAAAAAAAGACAACACTATCAAAGCAATATATGCAGTTTCATTTAGTGGAAAACCTTTAAATCAAGAGAAACTTGCATATTTAAAAGAAAAATATAAAGTAAAAATTCTTTGTGATAATGCTCACTCAATAGGTTCAACTTTTCAAGGTTGTAGTGATATAAGCACATACTCCTTTCATCCAGTCAAAAATATCACAACTGGTGAGGGTGGGGCTATCACAACAAATTCAAAAGAGATATATGAAAAACTTTTAAGTTTACGAAATCATGGTATGGTTAAAACAGATGATATGTTACCTTGGGAATATGAGATGACTTCTCTTGGATTTAATTATCGTATTACTGATTTTCAGTGTGCTTTAGGTTTATCTCAACTAAAAAAACTAGATAATTTTTTAGAAAAAAGAAGAGAGATAGCAAAGTTTTATCATGATGGGCTAAAAAATACTCCAGTAAAACCTATGTATGACTATGATAATACAAGTGCTTATCATCTTTTTGTAGTTCAATATCCATTTGAAGATTTAGAACAAAAAGCACAATTTTTCAAAGATATGCAAAAAAGAGGAATCATACTACAACTGCACTATATTCCTATCAACCAACAACCTTATTACAAAGATTTAGGTTACGGAAATGAAAAAACTCCTGTCATGGATAAATACTATTTGCAAAGTTTCTCTCTTCCTATATATCCAATTTTAACCAAAGAGGAGCAAAAATATATCTTGCAAAATCTGAAAGAGTGTTTAAGTGCATAAATGTATCGCTATTATCCCCGCACGAGGTGGAAGTAAACGCATCCCCAAAAAAAATATAAAACCTTTCCATGGAAAACCACTTATCGCTTATTCGATAGAAGTCGCACAAAAAAGTGGACTTTTTGAGAAAATTGTCGTCTCTACGGATGATGAAGCGATAGCTAAAGTGGCAAAGCAATATGGAGCAGAGGTTTTAAAACGCCCTAAAGCGTTGGCAGATGATTTTACAGGTACGGGTGCGGTGGTGGAGCATGCACTAGGTATCTATACGGGGTATGATTTTTGTTGTACGATTTATGCCACAGCACCACTGCTTCAGGAGAGATATCTCAAAGAAGGCTTTGAAAAATTAAAGTCCAGTGATGCGGTGATGGCGTTTTCAGTTACTTCGATGCCTTTTCCAATTCAGCGGACTTTCAAACTCAAAGATGGCAGATGTGAGATGTTTACCCCTGAATATTTCGCAACTCGCAGTCAAGATTTGGAAGAAGCCTATCAAGATGCAGGGCAGTTTTACTGGGAAAAGATAGGGGTAGAGATGAGAGATATCGCTTTTGGATCTGACTCCATTCCTATCGTCTTGCCACGACATTTGGTGCAGGATATCGATACGATGGAGGATTGGAAGAGGGCGGAGCTGATGTATCAAGTTTTGTTTCCTGATAAGTTTGATGGATTAGATGGAGTAAAGATACATGAATAAAAAAATTTTGCATTTACTAAAACAAAAAGAGTCATTGACTTTGGAGTTTAAAGAGTCCAAAAGTAAACTAAACAAAGATATCTACGATACAGTCTGTGCTTTTTCAAATAGAGAAGGTGGGTATATTCTTTTGGGTGTAAATGATGATGGT
>JALSQA010000480.1 GCA_026985685.1 Campylobacterales bacterium
TAGCTTTATAGATTTTATTTTCTTCTACTAAAACGATAGGTGCGATGATGATCAAATTATAAAGTGCAGCATAGTGTGAAAGAGCTTCGATTTTGTATCTTGATTGTTCTGCTATCATAACTTTTGACATAGTCTGTAACTCTTTAAAGAAAGTATTTAGAACATATTCAGCAAGAACAACGACTCGTACACCTTTTTTACTACATGATTTAAGATAGTTATCTAACTTTGCGTTGCTTAATGGTAGGGTAGATAATTGTAGGGCTGCTACTCTCATGATTGTTCCTCGTCTTTTTTATTGTATTCTTCAAATTCTAGTTTGGCTTTTTCAAGAAGTGCGGTAGCTTCTTGTAACTCTTTAACACCTTCTTTATAAAACTCTACACTTTGGCTTAGTGTTATTTCTGGATTCATTAATTTCTCCAAAATCTCTTTTGCGTGCGTGATTTTTTGTTCAAAACTTAATTCATTCATTTTCTCTCCTGTAATGCTTCACGAATATAGTGTGAAAATTTATCTAACTCTACCAAAAAAGCATCATGTCCATAGTCACTATCAATAAGTTTATATGAAACTAGATCTTCTTTGCCAATTTTTTTGATAGTCTCTTCTATTGTTTTCATCTCTTTTGGTAAAAAAAGCAAATCACTCTTAAAAGCGATTAATACAATCTCAGATCTAATACGACTCAACGAATCTTCGAGTGAATCATAGTTACGGGTTGCATCAAATATATTGATCGCTTTAGTGATATACAAAAAACTCAGTGGATCAAACCAATTTACAAAGTTGATACCATTATAATCAAGATAACGTTCTACTTGAAATTTACCAAACAGAGCATATAAGCCATCTGTCTCTACATAATCTCTACCAAATTTTCTCTCCATAGAGTGAGGACTTAGATAACTGATATAGCCACACATCCTTCCTGTAGATAAACCTGCAAAACCTTTTTCTTTGATCTCTTTTGGGTCATATTGACCATTTTGAAAAGCTGGGTCTTTTATGACCGCTTCTCTAGCTACTTTGTTAAATGCTATAGCCCAGGGCTGTGTAGCATAGGTACTTGCAAGGATGATATGCTTTTTGGCAAAATTTGGGTGCTCTACCGAAAAACAAAGAGCTTGCATACCACCCATAGAGCCACCGATGACGGCATGAGCTTTATGGATTCCCAATCTATCAAAAAGTATCCTTTGTGCTTTTACCATATCGCTGATGGTGATCACTGGAAATTTCAATCTATATGGATTTGTTGAAGGATACTTAGGAGACATAGGTCCTGTTGATCCAAAGCAACTACCGATAACATTGACACATATTACAAAATACTGTGTAGTGTCTATCGCTTTGCCATCACCAATCATCCCATCCCACCAGCCTGGTTTTAGATCACCTTCATATAATCCAGCGGCATGATGGCTACCAGTTAGTGCATGGCATACTACGATTACATTACTTTTGTCCTCATTTAACTCACCATATGTTTCATATTTCAAATCATATGGTTCTAAAATTCTTCCACTCTCCAGGTATAGCGGATTGGTAAAGTGTTCGATAGCGGTTGTTACTTTCAATTAACCCTCTAGTGCCTGATTTAAATCTGCGATGAGATCGATACTATCTTCAAGCCCGATACTCAAACGAATCAATCCTGAAGGGACACCAGCTGCATCTAGCTCCTCTTTTGATAGTTGCTGATGTGTTGTGCTTGCAGGATGTGTGATGATAGATTTGCTATCTCCTATATTTACCACAAGTGAAAAAAGTTCTGTTTTATCGACTATTTTCACAGCTTCATCGAAACTATCCACTTCAAAACTCAAAAGTCCACTACAGCCACCATGAATATACTTTTGTGCATATGTATAATTTACATTGCTAGCTAATCCAGGATAATTTACCTTTTTTACTTTTGGATGAGCTTCTAAGAAATTTGCTATCTCCAATGCACTTTGACTATGTTGTTTCATACGAAGTGGTAAATGCTCTAATCCTTGAATAAACAGCCAGCTATTAAAAGGACTAGGTGCACCACCCAAGTCACGAAGAAGTGCTAATCTGACACGAAGAGTAAATATAGGTAAAGGTACATCACTATAAACAAGTCCATGATAACTTTCGTCTGGTTCATTAAAATGACTATAACGAGGATTGTCTTTGATCTTTTCTACAAGATTTTCACGCTCTACTATAATACCTCCGATAGCCAAACCTTGACCAGTTGTATATTTACTAGTAGAGTGTATACTTAAATCACAACCTAACGTAAAAGGCTTACAGTGAATAGGGGTTGCTACTGTATTGTCTACTGCTACAAGTATGTTATGCTTTTGTGCTATAGCAACAATCCCATCAAAATCAGGCACATCAATACTTGGATTTGTAATACTTTCTACTAAGATTAATTTTGTTTTATCATCTATTAACTCTTCAAGTTCACTAGGTTTGTGTACATCAAAATAACGGGATTCTATCCCAAAACGTTTGATCGTGTGACCTGATAGTGTAAGTGTACCACCATAAAGTTTACTAGCACAGATTATATTGTCACCAGCTTGTGCAACATTTGCAATCGTATAAAATATAGCTGCCATGCCACTAGCAGTAGCTATCGCACCACTACCACCTTCTAGTGCCGCAAAACGTTTTTCTAAAACATCTGTTGTAGGGTTCATAAGTCTTGTATAAATATTGCCTAACTCTTTTAACTCAAAAAGATCTGCAGCGTGTTTAGCATCTCTAAATTCATAAGCTGTTGTTTGGTAAATAGGCACTGCCATAGTGGCATTTGTATCTTTGTCATATCCGCTATGGATAACTTTTGTTTGATCTTTCATGTTCAAATATACCTCCATCCCCTGATTTGGTGATTATTATAGTAGAGTGATCATTTGTTTTTGCATAGAAAAGCGATATAATCCTAAAAATTTATATATTACGAAACACGATTATTGATGAATTTTAAATAGTTGTATTTAAGAAAAGGAAATATTTTTGAAAGTACTTTATATCGCTGATTTAGTTGGCAAACCAGGACGTGTGATGTTTAAATATCACCTTAAAAAAATTAAAGAAAAATATACTCCAGATGTAGTGATACTAAATGGTGAAAATGCTAGTCATGGTTTTGGCTTAAGTGTCAAAAATGCCAAAGAATTACTTAATGCAGGTGTAGAACTCTTTACAGGAGGAAACCATTCATGGGATAAGAAAGATATTCTTCCATTATTGGAAACATTACCCATCCTTAGACCGATCAATTATCCGAAATCTGCACCTGGTAAAGGTATAGCTTATCTGGAGGTAGGAGAAGAGACATTGGTAGTGATTAATCTCATGGGATATTATACGATGCCAATGGTAGATAATCCTTTTACTATGATCGTTGATGAGGTTAACCGACTAAATGAACAGGGATATAAAAATATTTTTATAGATTTTCATGCAGAAGCTACAAGTGAAAAGAGAGCACTTTTAGCAATGCTCAAAGGAAAAGTAAGTGCTATCTGTGGTTCACATACTCATGTAGGAACAGATGATCTTGTCATAGATAATGGTACATTTTATGTTAGTGATGTTGGTTTGACTGGATGTAGAGATAATGTTATAGGAATGGATACAAAACAACCTATTGAGAGATTTTTAACAAGTGTTTCGAGTAAATTTGATGTACCAAATCAATGTAAAAAGATTTTGCAAGGTGTTATTTTTGAGATAGAAGATGGTAAATGTGTTGATGCTTTTAAAATCAAAGCTTATGATGAAGAAGAGGTAGATATTTGTCAACAAGCTTACAAGGAGATATAAGTGATTCGTGATAGTTTTATGCTTTTAAAATCTTTGAAAAGTGCAGGATATTTAAAACAAGAGAGAGATCCTCATTGGTGGCCAAATAGTTTGAGTTTTGAAGTGGTTGTAGGTGCAATTTTGACACAACAGACAAAATGGCAAAAGGTAGAAAAATCTCTTGAAAATCTTTATGAACATGATTTAGTATCATTGCAGGCTCTTGCAGATGTTGAGTTAAAAGAGTTGCAAACATTGATCAAGCCTAGTGGTTTTTATAATACAAAAGCAAAGTGGTTGAAAACTTTGTCTCAAAATATATTACAAGAGTTTGGAGATTTTGATTTTTTTCAAAAAGAGGTAAGTCGGGGATGGTTACTGTCTCAAAAAGGCTTAGGTGAAGAGAGCTGTGATGCTATACTGTGTTATGGATGTGGTCGAGAGATAATGGTTGTAGATAGTTATACAAACAGACTTTTGCAAGCATTGGGATATACATTTGAATCATATAGTGATATTCAAGAATGGTTGCAGGAGGGTATCGTAACACATCAAGATGAAATAACTAAACTTTATAATAAAAATATGAATTTATTCACGATTTATTCACGATTTCATGGAAAAATTGTAGAGTATGCAAAAGTGCATATCCGTGGATCACATGTAAATGTAGAGGAGTTAATTCATGAGCATGAAAAACATTGATATCAACAAAAAAGCAGACTACCAGGCACAGTTAGCAACATTTATGCAAAAATACAAAGATAAAAAGAGTGAACTGAACTGGGCTGATGACGTATTTGAAGAATCGTTGATCAAAGAAGAAATGGAAAATTTTGCCAAAAAAGTGAGAGGATTGAAAAAAATTCTTGAACAACTAGAAGGTGATCAGCAAGTAGCATAGAGAGTGTCATACTCTCTATAATTCAATTTCTTTTACTACCTGTAAACCAAATCCACTTATTCCCACAAACTCTCTTTTGCTTTTTGTAACAAGCAAGTTTATTTTATTAAATCCTAGATATTTTAATATCTGTGCACCGATACCAAACTCTTTCATGTAAGGGTTCTCGTTAGCTGATTTTTCCAAAAATATCAACACACCTCCCTCTCTTTTTAAAATCTCTACACTTTTTACAATACTTTGATATCTATTGTGTGCAAAAAGGTTTAAATCTGTACCGATATTGTGAAAACGGACATTTTGAAGAGTATTGCCATTATTCTTAAATACAAATGCAACATGATGGTTTTCATTGTGATCCACAAAATCAATACGTCGTGCTGGAGTGTCTAAAAAAGTAGTATTTGATTCTGCAATAACTTGAATCAAAGATTCATGTTGCATCCTATACTCAACAATATCAGAGATATAAACTATTTTAAGATCATGTTTTTTTGCAAAAATTTCAAGATCATCACGTCTTGCCATCGTACCATCTTCTTTCATGATTTCACAAATTACTGCAGCTTGGGAAATACCAGCCATTTTACATAAGTCTACAGAACCTTCTGTATGTCCTGTTCTTACAAGTGTACCACCATCTTTGGCTATAAGAGGGAAGATATGTCCAGGTCTGACTAGATCAGATGGTTTTGTACTGTAATCAGAAAGTAACTTGATAGTCAAATCTCTTTCATAAGCTGAAATTCCTGTTTCACACTCTTTTGCATCTACTGAAACAGTAAAAGCAGTTTCATAAGAAGAGTCATTTTTTGCAACCATAGGTGCAAGATCTAACTTGCTTGCAATGTTTTTACTCAAAGCAACACAAATCAATCCTTTTGCCTCAGTTGCTAAAAAATTGACTTTTTGTGGTGTGGAAAAAGTAGCACCATAAACCAAATCACCTTCATTCTCTCTATCTTCATCATCAATCATGATAACGATGTTACCTTTTTTGATCTCTTCAATCGCCTGTTGTACACGTTTTATAGGCATAAACTCTCCATTTTTTTCAAAATTATACAAAAACTTTCTAAAAACCCTTGACAAATAAGAAAAAAATGATTATAATCACACTCCAATTTGACAGATAGTCTCATTGGGGTGTCGCCAAGCGGTAAGGCCTCGGTTTTTGGTGCCGATATTCGGGGGTTCGAATCCCTCCACCCCATCCACTTTCATTGTCGCGGGATAGAGCAGTTTGGTAGCTCGTCGGGCTCATAACCCGAAGGTCGGCGGTTCAAATCCGTCTCCCGCAACCAAT
>JALSQA010000481.1 GCA_026985685.1 Campylobacterales bacterium
AAAATTTGGTTTTTTTTATTGTTAGGATTGTATGAATAAAGTGTTATTTTGGGAATAATAAAGTCATGATTTGAAAATAGAGCATATCTAAAGACTATTTTATGAAATAATTTATCATGATATTTATCTTTAGAAAGAAATGATTTTACATTCTTTATATCAGGAAGTATAGTTTGTATATTGGGTGGATATCCTGTTCCTGACAGTGTATATCGAATATTTATTTGTTCATTTGCCATGGTTTGATTGTTTTCTATATTATAAGAGAAGTGATAATTGCCGATTAACTGGACTTTTTTATCTAAAGGCTGAACATCTAAATGCAATGTGGATAAATTAAATTGTTTATCTATTGTTTGTAAATACATAAGTTCATCAGCTGAACCTGTAACGAATTTTTTTAGTTCTTCTTTTGATGCCTGTTGTAATTTTATATGCAAAGGAATATCAAGTTTTTCTGCTTTTAAAGGAAAAATGGCATATTTGATGCGTAAATGAGTTCTATCTTTAATATCTCTTGTCTCTTCTTCTTTCAAAAATTGTAAACGATAATCATCACTTTTATCTGGTTTGAAATTAAAACGAATTACTTTTCCTGATTTTGTTTGATTGATTTCAAGATTTAAAATAACTGCTTCTTTTAGGGTAGGGTGTGTATTGCTAACTTGTAAATTATATGTGAATAAGTTATTTGCTAAAAGATGAGAATATAATAGAGAAGAAATTATCATAAATTTAATTATATTCATGTTTTTACTTTTGTATAGATCTTATCTTTGATATATAATGTAACTTCATGTCCATCTCAAATGTTTCATTGGTAGGATATTCATAGCCAAATACATCACTCCATAAAGAGTGATCTTCCATACATAGATAAAAAAACACATCCTTCCTCCAAGGCTCAAAAGAGTCATATGCAAATTTGAACATCTCTTTTTTTATTTTTAATGGATAGGATAATTTTCCAGCAGCATTTTGCATAGGCATTTGTAAAATTTTTGTGTGAAAATCTCTTTGTCTTATTTTTTTGATTACAGGTTTGATAAATGTAAGTGTTCCAAAAGAGATTAGTGCAACATTTTTGGGATTAAAAGTATCTATGAGTTGTTTAAAAATTTTTCCATATTCTTCTTGGTAGCCTTTAAAATATATAATAGGATGAAAGTGAAAACCTACAAGATATCCTTTGTCAGCAATTTTTTTTGCAGCATTGATTCTCTCTTGCAAAGATGAGGTAAGATGCTCTTCATGGTCAATAATAGTTTGCGGATTGAGTGACCATGTGAATAAAAGATTTTTTGGTAAATTATCTTTTTCTAAGAAATAACTAACATTGTCTGATTTTGTTTTAAATTCTAGCATTACATTTGGGTTATTTTTTGCAAACTCTACTAAATGATCTAGCACTTGAAAACGATTTCCCCACATGAGTGAATCGGATGCTTGTCCTGTTCCGATATGATAAAATTCATCTGGATTTAGTTTGATATTGTCTAGTTTATTTTTCAAAGATGTATCAAAAGTGATTTTCCCATCATTGTAAAAAGATTGAATAGAGCAGTAACTACAGTCAAAACCACAACTCTCTACTGCATCAAGTGTGAGAAGATTACAACATCTGGTTTTTGGCGATGCAACAGGACATAATCCAAAACCTAAATCTTTTTTTTCTTCATGTATGAGTTTTATTTTTGGTGCTTTTATTTTTTGATTTGGTAATTCATAATAATCATTTGCTTCATTTTGATACTCATTGTGAACAAGTTTAATCTCATTTAAAAGTGCTTGTTTTTTCTGTTTTGGCGGTTTGTTTTGATGGTTTTGTTCTTGCCAGTGTTGTTTAAGTGTACCTTTCCCCCACATATGAAAGTCTATGGATATATCTATGAGTTGTTTGATCTCTTGATGTGAAAATCTAAAATGAGTAGATTTTTCTTCTAAAAAGAGTTGTTCTTCTTTTATTAATTTATTAAAAAATGTATTTTGAATACTTTGTTGAAATTTATCTTGATAATTTTGTTTGTTCATTAGTCTAATTCTAAAACCGTTGCTTCATATTTATCAAGAGTTATTGCAAATTTGTTATTATCAACTTTTGTAATTATCTTATTTGAAAAATAATCTCTTATATTGTTAGCTTTGTAAAATATATTTTTTAATGTGAATGTCCCTTTTTGGGTATTTCCACTTGGATTTGAAATGATTATGTATCCTTTGTTCTTAAATATCCTTGTACCAAAAATAATTTTTTCATTATCACATAAAAGTTTTAAATTGTTTTTGTGATCAGTTCTTATGACTGGCAAAAGATTTTTAACTTCCTTTGCAATGATTGGCAGTTGTTTTGCAATTGGTCTTGAATCAATTTTCCCTGCACTTCCACCATCTCTCCAAAAACCTACTCCCTTCGCTCCTTTTGCTAAAGCAGCATAAAATATCGCACGAAAATTTTTACCAACACCTCTGTTTATTTGTGCAAATACGACTGGCTGTTTTTGATTTGGTGTATTATCAAGTAATTCAAAAGCTTCTATGATAGGAGTCTCAAATCCATCCTGGGCGACATAAGTGCCTGTAAAATCTATATAATTGTTATATTTTCTAGCCATTCCATAAGCACCACTAAGCATATAAATAGGATGTGAATTATTGTCTTGTTTGTGAATAAGATCGATAATATGTGTAAAGTTATCATTTAAGTGATAAAACTCATTATCCACATAATAGAACAAAAGGTCACTCCACAATCCTTTATCTTTTATCTCTTGTAGAGTTTTATGCAAGTGGGCAATCTTTTTTTTAGGATCCTGTGGTATCCAGTCTTCATCTTCGGGGACTATATATTGTACTATCTGCATTGCAGAGTATAAACCTGCTTCTTTAGCTTTTTTGATAGCTTGTGCACTAGCAGCCCACATGTTTGTGTTAAAGCCTAGTTTTTTATAAATACTCCAGTCTTTTCTATTTTCATCTGTATAGATTCCTATTGGAAAAAATGGTTTAAATTTTCCATTTTCTTTAATCTCTATATTTCCTAGATTATCTACTTTTGTAATTTTTCCAGAGAATGATTTTTTTTGGATATCTTTTGTTTCAAAATGTATCCCCTTTTGAAACTTTATATCATCTATCCATATAGGTGCATTTATCCCTTTTTTAGGCAACATGAGTATTTTTATCTGAAAAAATTTTATCGAGTCATTTTTTGGAATTTTTATAGATATGAAATTTTCTTCCCAGGTATCTTTTTGTGAATTTGCACACATTGTACCGTCTGAATTTTCTATCGCACCATTGTCTCCACCCATAGAACCATAAACTTCCAGTGATGGTGGAGGCCAGGCAGAAGTGATTGATTTAAAAGATAGCGTATAGGTACTGCCTGGAGTAACAGGTATTCTTATATCTGAAATAATTCTATCAGACATTACCCAGCTATTTCCAGTTTTTGTAAATTTTACCGAACCACTCCCTTTGGATGCTGAGATATTTGGGTCAAACTTTGCACCCGCATCTAGTGAATAGTTATTGGTATTTTTAAAATCCTCAAAATATGGCATTGTTATCTTACTTTTGTCTGTTTTAAAACAACCAGTAAATATACTAAGAAGTATTAAAAAAAGAAAATATTTTTTCATAATAAAACCTGATAAATGATGTGATATTATTATACACAAAAATATAGGAGTTTTGCATGAAGATTGTTGTTTTAGATAAAGATACATTGGGTGATGATATAGATTTAGGATGTTTTGATAAGTTTGGAGTTGTAAAAATGTATCCCTATACAGACGCAAATGATACTCTTGATAGGGTCAAAGATGCGGATGTTGTTATTAGTAACAAAGTTGTTATTGATAAAAATATCATGGAAAAATCCAATATAAAACTCATATGTGTAGCCGCAACAGGAATGAATAATATAGATTTAAAGAGTGCAGAACAAAAAGGTATAGTAGTCAAAAATGTAGCTGGATACTCAACCCCATCAGTTGTCCAAACTACATTTTCTTTGCTATTTTATCTTATAGGAAAATTGAAATATTTAGATGAATATACAAAAAGTGATACAGGTTGGGTTCAAAGTAAAATCTTTACTCACTTAGATAATCCATATTTTGATATTAGCGGGAAAAAATGGGGTATTATAGGTTTAGGTGAAATTGGTAAAAAAGTTGCTTTGGCTGCCAAAAGTTTTGGATGTGAAATTATCTATTATTCAACAAGTGGACAAAATAGAAATCAAGATTTTCAGCGAAGTAATTTAGAAAACCTCTTGAGTGAATCGGATATCATAACTATACACGCTCCTTTAAATGATAAAACATATAATTTAATCAATGAAAACAATTTAAAATTATTAAAAGAAAATGCAATCTTGCTAAATCTAGGAAGAGGTGGTATAATCAATGAAGCAGATTTGGCAAAACATATAGATAAAAGTCAAATTCAAGTAGGTTTAGATGTGCTTGAAAAAGAGCCAATTTGCCATGATAATCCTCTTTTGTCAGTCCAGGATAAAGATCGGCTTGTTATAACGCCACATATCGCCTGGGCTAGTAAAGAGTCAAGAGAGAGGTTGGTAAAAGGTATTTGCCAAAATATTAAAATGTATATAGGAGAATAATTATGAAAAAACTATTTTTTATTACCTTTTTGGGTTTAAGTTTTGTAATGGCTGGCTGTGCAAATAAAGCATTACCTCAAAGCAGAGTAGGAAGTATCAGTGACTCATATACAGGAACTGTAAAAGCAGTTGAACTTGTAAAAGTCAGGGGTGATGGGACATGGACCTCTATGCTTGGAATGGTTGCTGGTGGTGTCTTAGGTCATCAAATTGGAGGAGGAAGTGGTAAGGATTTAGCTACTATGGGTGGTGCTATGGCAGGTGCAGTTGGTGGAGCAGAAGCTGATGTAAGAGATGCACAGAGAATTACTATTGAGTTTGATAGTGGCAAAACAATCACTACAGTTTTACCAATAGATGCGAATAATCCAAATCGATATAAAGCTGGAGATCGCGTTACTGTATTCATCACTGGTGGAAAAGTAACTGAAATACGCTAATCTAAAACACTTAATGGCGGGTTTTATACTCGCCTTTTTTGTAACAGTTGTTTTTTTACTTTATCTTCATGTTGGTTTTAAAGAAGCTATTTTTGGCTTTTTCTATTTTATTGTAACTCCATTTTTAGCAATTGTTCATTTTCCTGTTTCGATTATTATCATGATTATTTTGTTACTTCTTTTTAGAAGAGTAAATTTCTGTATGAGAACAAATCTAAAATGGGTAGCTTATGCACTTTTATGTTTACACTGGATAGCTTTGGGGTTTTATTGTAGTAGATATGTAAGTATTTAAAAATTCTTAGCTAACATGATTTTATAAAATATAGGGGAAAACATGAAGTATGATATTTTGATCATAGGAAGTGGTGGTGCTGGGTTAAGTGCTGCTTTGCGTGCCAAAGAGGAAGGTGCAAGTGTTCTTGTTGTAAGTGAAGGTTATCCTACACGATCTCAAACTTCTATGGCACAAGGTGGAATCAATGGGGCATTGGGGAATGTTGATGATGATTCTGTTTTATCTCATGTAGAAGATACTTTGAGGGCATCAGCAAATTTAGCATCAAAAAAGATGGTAGAAAGTTTGTGTGAAGATGCTTTAGAGAGTATAAAATGGTTAGAGAGTATAGGTGTTCCATTTAGCCGAACTAAAGATTCTAAAATTGCACAGCGAAGACTAGGTGGAGCATCTAATAAAAGGGCTTGTTATTCGCAAGATTATACAGGCTTAAAGATACTGCATACACTTTATGACCAAACACTTAAAGATGAAATTGACTTTTTACATGAACATTTTTTGCTTAAATTATCTATAGAAAACAATCAAATAAATGGTGCAGTTTTTTATGATATAAGAGATGGGAAAATTATTCACATAAAAGCAAAAAGTGTGATTTTAGCTACTGGAGGATATGGCGGTATCTATTAT
>JALSQA010000482.1 GCA_026985685.1 Campylobacterales bacterium
CTTTAATGACTATATCTTAAGCAACTACTTCATACGAGCGAGAGATAAAGCAAAAATCCACATAAACCTCTATCGCCAACTCTCAACTGCCAATCTTGATGATGTAGAGAAGACGCTAAAATCACTCTTTGCCTCTATTGCCTACAACAACTTTAGCAAAAATGATATAGAAAAGTATGAGGGGTTTTATGCTAGTGTCATTTATGCCTATTTTGTAGGGGCAGGATTTGACAAAGTATTAGCCGAAGATGTGACGAACAATGGGCGAATAGATTTAAGTGTATTTATAGATGACAAAATCTATATTTTTGAGTTCAAAGTCGATATAAAAGGGGCTTTGGAGCAGATAAAAACCAAAGAGTATTTCCAAAAATATCTCTCTAGTGGCAAAAAGATTTATATTGTCGGTGTGGAGTTTGACTCAAAAAGTCGTAATGTTGTAGGGTATGAGTGGGAGAAGGTTTAATAACAGAAAGTTTTTTCCACTCTTGTACCCAAGTTGCAACTTGGGTACAAATATAAACTAAAATTCTAAGACTTACGTAGGTTACGGTATGGACACCACATCGCAATTTTTCTATTTTCAACTCAAAAATTGCACTTTGGATTTAAATTTTGGCATAATAAGGGTATAATCTACCATATTTTTTAATATTATCACTTTTTAAAGGCTACTTATGAAAGATGTACCGATTATCGTTTTAGATTTTGGTTCTCAATACACACAACTTATCGCTAGACGACTTAGAGAAAATGGTGTTTACTGTGAAATCGTTCCATATAATGAATCTATAGAAACTATCAAAGCAAAAAATCCAAAAGGGATTATCCTTAGTGGTGGTCCAGCTTCTGTATATGCAGATGATGCATATCATCCTGACGAAGAGATTTTTGAGCTTGGTTTACCACTTCTTGGTATCTGTTATGGTATGCAGCTTATTACCCAGCACTTTGGCGGTGTAGTAATCGCGGCGGATGACCATGAGTATGGAAAAGCTAAATTGATGATTGAGAGTAAAGAGTCTCCTGTATTTAAAGATATCGATGATGGTACTATTGTTTGGATGAGTCATGGAGATCGTGTAGATATGTTGCCAGATGATTTTGAGATGATAGGATATAGTGACAACTCTCCATATGCTGCTATAGCCTGTGAAGAGAAGAAAATATATGCTTTTCAATTTCATCCTGAAGTACATCATACCCAAGAAGGTGCAAAATTACTCAAAAACTTTGCCAAATATATCTGCGGTATAGAAAGTACATGGAATATGGGATCATTTGCTAAAGAGAAGATAGATGAAATCCGTAAAAAAGTAGGTGACAAGAAGGTGCTTTGTGGTGTGAGTGGAGGGGTGGATTCTACTGTCGTAGCAACGCTTCTTCATGAAGCTATCGGTGATCAGTTGATACCTATTTTTGTAGATCAAGGTCTTTTGAGAGCAGGTGAGCGTGAGCAAGTAGAAAACATGTTCAAAATGCATGATATCAATCTCATAACAGTGGATGCTTCACAAGAGTTTCTTGAAAAATTAGAGGGAGTAACTGACCCCGAAGAGAAACGAAAGATCATAGGTGAAACTTTTATACGTGTATTTGATAGAGAAGCTAGTAAATATGAGGGAATTGAATTTTTGGCACAAGGCACACTTTATACCGATGTGATAGAGTCTGTTTCAGTTAAAGGTCCTTCAAAAACTATCAAATCACACCACAATGTCGGTGGGCTTCCTGATTGGATGACATTTGAACTTATTGAACCACTTCGTGAGATATTTAAAGATGAGGTTAGAAAACTTGGACTTGAACTTGGACTTCCAAAAGAGATGATAGGCAGACACCCATTTCCTGGACCTGGACTTGCGATCAGGATCATGGGAGAGGTGACAGCAAATGAACTAAGATTGTTGCGTGAATCCGATACAATCATGCAAGAAGAGTTAAAAGCTTCTGGAAATTATGACAATGTATGGCAAGCTTTTACTGTTGTATTAAATGTCAAAAGTGTAGGTGTTATGGGTGATAATAGAACATATGACAATACAGTGTGTGTACGAATGGTAGAATCTGTAGATGGAATGACAGCGACTTTTGCACACATACCTCATGATGTATTAGAGAGGATAAGTACAAGAATCATAAATGAAGTAGATGGAATCAATCGTGTGGTTTATGATATCACCTCCAAACCTCCAGGAACGATAGAGTGGGAGTAGGGTGATGCTGAGAAACTTTTTTAAACTCTTTTTGTTTGCCTCTTTTAGCTTGGCTTCACTGCAGGGATTTTCACACCATCAAGGTTTTGAAGAGTTATATCAAAAACAGTTAAAACCCTCTTTTGAGTCCCTAAAACCACTCCAGGAGTATGCAAAAAAACGTCAGACAACATATATCATATCTGCTGTTATAGCTGTTGCTGTATTTGTTGCTTTTGTGAAATACTTTAAACTTTTAGGGGCATTGGTAGCTCTTTTGATGATTGGTGGTGGGATATTTTATCTAAAACAAATCCAACCAGCTATCAATCCCTATAAAAGTGCATATAAGCATAAAATCCTTTCACCTATCGCTTCATTTTGTTGTGGTTATAGGTATAAAGATGGAACAATCAGTGAAGAGGAAATTAGCAAAAGCAAACTATTTTCACCGAAAATAAAAAACTACGATGCCAAAGACCTGTTTGTCAAAGATGGTGTTAAATTTGGCTATGCAGATATCACTTTTGATACTAAAGAAAATGCTTCAGTAGAGCGTTTTGCTGAAAATACTTTTTTGGGATTTGTGATCATAATTGAAAAGAAAAACAGTGATGATGGGATTATGGTTAGTGAAGCTTTTAAACAAAAAGTAGCAGATATTGATCCTGAATTTAGTTCATTTTTCTCAAATCTTCCAAGAGCAGGCAAAAAAAATGGCTTTGAACTTTATGGCAAAGTTAGTCAAACAGCCCTCGATAAGTTCTCTTCACTAGCATCAAAAGATATCGCCATCTCTTTTACTAAAGATAAAACATATCTCTTTGTAGCACAAAAAAACAATCCTTTTGATGAAAATGTATATCATGATTTTGATCTACAAAATGCAAAAAGTTATCTTGAAGAGTTTAAAATTATAGATAAGCTGGTACAAACTCTTACACATGAATGATATCTATATCTTAAGTCAAAAACCATTTACAGGTGCAAAAAATCTACCTGTAATCGTTTTTGACTACTATGATGTGGATATTGATTTATCAAAATATGATGCATTAATCTTCACATCCAAAAACGGTGTCATCGCTTTAGATAAAACTACTTCCAAATGGAAAGATATAGATATATACTCAATAGGAAGCGGTACAAGTAAAGCGATCAGAGAGCTTGGGGGTGAGATTTTTTATGAAGCAAAAAGCTCTTATGGAGATCATTTTGCAAAAGAGATTGAAGAAAAGTTGGCGAAAAAGAGGGTGCTTTTTTTGCGTCCAAAAGTAGTCACATCTAATTTAAACAGTATCTTAGAAAAAGCAGGTGTTTTACTCGATGAGTTGGTGATCTATGAAACAAAGTGTAATGAGTGTCAAAAACTAAGTAAACCACCCGCAGGATCATACATCATCTTCTCCTCACCCTCCACAATAGAGTGTTTTTTAAAGTGTTTTGAGTGGGATGAGAGTTATCAAGCTGTGGTTATAGGTGAAAAAACCGCCTCTTTTATGCCCTCCAATATTCCTTACATATTATCCAAAAAACAGACAATAGACGCATGTATCGCACTTTCTAAAGAAAAAACAGACAAAAATAGGAAAAAATAAAGCTTATTTTATACTTTTAATCTAAAATTAATAAAAAAATATATAGAATGTAGAAGATTTAATATATTTAATATTTATAGAATTGGAGTTAAATAGTTTTATGGAAACGACACAAAGTATTTTTGTAAAAGCGTTAGAACATGACAAATATACAGAAGCAACCCAATTATATCTAGCAAGATGGCAAAAGCTAAAACGAAGTGGTGCAGATGATGAAAAGATATATAAGGGACTTTTAAATGGTGCAGCTGCTGTTGATTTGATCCTAAAAGGTAAATATAAAGCAGCCAAAAAAGTTTGGAAAGTTTATGAAAAATATCGACCTTTCATAAATGAAAATGCACAACACTACCCAGCTCTAAAAAAAGCAGATGATATTTTAATAGGCTTAAAACGAAAATATAAAAAAGTCTTCGATACACAAAAGTATAAAGATTAATTTTCAAAAGAGAGAGACTTTATAAAAAGCCTTTCTCTTAAAATCAAAAATCACCCACCTAATGTAGCTAACTCACTTAAAACTTTTTCTAACTTTTCTTTAGCCTGATTTAGAGTTTTTTGGTTTTGTTCTACGACTTCTTTTGGAGCATTTGCCACAAATTTTTCATTTCCTAACATTCCTGTTAGTTTTCCTACCTCTTTTTCTAGTTTTGTTTTTTGGTTGTTTAGACGTTTTAATACACCAGATAGATCTATACCACTTAATGGGATATATACTTCAAGATTGTCACTGACATCTGTTACAACATCTTTTGCTTTTTGTGTCACAAAATGAACTGTTTTAACACGTGAGAGTCTTTGGATATATTTTTTGGCTATCTCCATGTCTATAGATGAGTCATTTAATTTTATAGAAACTTCTTCTATCTCACCACCAAGGTCTAGTGTAGCTTTTGCACGTCTGATTGATACGATAGATTCGATAACTAGTTCAAATATCGCCTCTATCTCCCGATCGTTTTGTATATCATCAGGGTAGGTAGAAATCATGATAGATTCATCACCATTTTCTAAAGATGTACCACTTAGATCATGATAAAGGTATTCTGAGATAAATGGCATAAAAGGGTGTAGTAGTTTGAGTGATTCTTTGTAAATAGCTCCAAGTTCAGAGATACTCTCTTTGTCAGCTTTACTAAGCTCGATACCCCAGTCACAAAATTCACCCCAGAAAAAGCGATACAAACTCATAGCAGCATCATTGAAACGATAAGCATCTATGTTTGAACGTACCTCTTTAGTAGCTAATTTAAACCTACTAAGCATATAACGTCCAAGATCAGTTGATACTTCTATATCTTTTAAGTCAGCAAACTTATCATGATTTAGAAGCAAGAAACGTGAAGCATTATAGAGTTTGTTGGTAAAGTTTCTGTAAAGCCCTAATTTTTCTTTACTAAGTCTGATATCACGACCTTGAACAGCTAAAGCTGCAAGTGTGAAGCGAAGTGTATCTGCATTGAACTCTTCTATCATGTCAAGTGGATCTATGACATTTCCTTTGGATTTACTCATCTTGTGACCGTGTTCATCTCTCACAAGTGCATGAAGATAGATATCTTTGAAAGGAACTTCACCCATCTCGTGTACACCTGTAAACATCATACGAGCTACCCAGAAAAACAAAATATCAAAACCAGTAATAAGCATAGAGTTTGGATAGAAATTTTTCAAATCATCTTCATTCCAAAGTGTACCTTTACCAAAATCACCATTTCCCCAGCCAAGAGTAGAAAAAGCCCACAAACCAGAACTAAACCACGTATCCAAAACATCAGGATCCTGGGTGATTTTTGTTGAGTTACATTTAGGACATGAAGAGGGATGATCCTCTTGGGTGGCAAATTCATTCCCACAATCACTACAATAAAATACAGGAATTTGATGTCCCCACCAAAGCTGTCGTGAGATACACCAATCCCTAAGCTCACTCATCCAGGCATTAAAAGAGTTGATCCAGTGAGGTGGATAAAATTTACTTTCACCTTCATTGACACGTTTGATAGCATCATCAGCGATCTCTTTTTTGACAAACCACTGTTTTGAGATATATGGCTCGACGACATTATGACAGCGATAACAGTGACCTACTTGATGCATATGATCTTCGATCTTTACAACAAAGTTTTCATCCTGAAGTTTTTTAACGATTTTTTCTCTTGCTTCAAGACGCTCTAAACCC